>DAIQPD010000223.1:0-6565 GCA_036787535.1 Chryseolinea sp. | reverse complement strand
AAATCGGGTGAGAAGAAAGAGTTATCGGTTCAGGGATTCTTTCTTGCTATTGGTCACAAACCGAACACCGATGTTTTCAAAGACTTTATTGAAATGGATGAGACCGGTTATATCAAGGTAATTCCAGGTTCCACCAAAACGAATATACCGGGAGTATTTGCTGTAGGTGATGCAGCAGATCGCATTTACAGACAAGCAGTTACGGCAGCCGGAACAGGTTGTATGGGGGCACTGGATGCGGAGAAGTTCTTAGTTGCAAAAGAGATGGAAGCCATTCTTTAATCCATGCATAAAAGCGTAAAATGAAACTAGACATCCTCGTCCTTGCAGCCCACCCTGATGATGCCGAACTTGGTTGTGGAGGCACAATTGCAAAGCATATATCAGAAGGTAAGAAGGTGGGTATTGTTGATTTCACAAGAGGCGAACTGGGTACACGTGGAACGATTGAGACACGGAATAAAGAGGCACAGGATTCGGCTAAAATATTATCTGTTTCGGTTCGAGAGAATTTAGGATTGAAAGATGGTTTTTTTCAAAATGATACGGAAACACAACTAACCGTTATCCGTGCCATTCGGAAATACAGCCCTGAAATCGTGTTAGCGAATGCCATATATGATCGTCACATTGACCATGGAAAGGGTGCCTCTCTTGCATATGATGCCGGATTCCTTTCAGGCCTTGTAAAGATTGAAACGAAAGATGAAAATGGAATTATCCAGGAAGCCTGGAGACCTAAAGCAGTCTATCATTACATTCAAAGTGTTCTTATCGAACCTGATTTTATTGTCGATGTATCTGATTTTTGGGAAACAAAGATGAAGGCGATTCGGGCTTTCAAGACTCAGTTCCATGACCCTAAAAGCAGCGAACCTGAGACGTATATTTCAAGCCCAGCATTTCTCAACATGGTTGAATCACGAGGCGTTGAATTCGGTCATGCCATTGGTACGAAGTATGGTGAGGGGTTTACAGTGAGGAGGTATCCAGGCGTTAAATCACTCTTCGATCTCTTATAATAGTTATTCGTTAATGGTTCAAAGTTAATAGGGAGAATCTATTTCGATAAGTACTCACTCATTAATTTATAATTACGATTAACTATTAACCATTAACTTCAAACTTTTTACGGGGCGAGCCTTTGTACTTTCCAAACACCATCAACTTTAATATATTGAACTCGGTCGTGTAAACGACTCGGTCTTCCTTGCCAGAATTCAAACATGATGGGATCAATTTCAAAACCTCCCCACTGATGTGGCTTTGGCAAAACAGAAAGTCCTTCAAACTTTTCTTCAATTTTCTTTTTTCGTTCGTCTAATATATCGCGTGAATCAATAATGGTACTTTGCGGTGAAGACCACGCTCCTATTTGAGAACCTCGTGGTCTGCTTTGAAAGTATTCAACGGATTTGTTTTCATCAACCCGAAAAGCATCACCTTCGATACGTACTTGTCGCTCAAGCTCCGGCCAAAAAAAATTAAGCGCGCAAGATGGATTCTGTTCTAATTCCCTACCCTTCTGACTTTGATAGTTTGTGTAGAATATAAATTTACCTTCTTCAATTCCCTTCAACAATACAATTCGCGATGTTGGTTTACCCTCAGAATTTACCGTTGAAAGATTCATCGCATTTACTTCCGGCACTTCGGATTTACGTGCTTCATCAAACCATTTCTTGAATTGATCAATCGGATCTTTCAATACATCTTTAACATCCAAATCAGATTTTGAATAGTCTTTTCTTAAATCGTCTATTTTTTGCATACGGTTGCAGATTGATTGAAATCTTTAGACAAAGAAATAAAATTTGGAGAGATGGTAATGAAGTATTTTATTGAACTCGGAATCCAATTATTTTCATTTAAAATGACTGGTGAAACATGGAATTTTTCAAGTATACAAACAAAATAAAACCCGAAAAAGGCAGATTACTTATATCAGAGCCTTTTCTGGCCGATCCAAATTTTGAGCGGACGGTCGTTTTGCTTTGTGAGCACAATGAAGAAGGTTCTTTTGGGTTTATCATTAACAAGCCGTCCATTGCGACTGTAGCGGAGATGATGGACGATTTAAACATGGTAGACGGACTTGTATATGTAGGTGGGCCTGTGCAACAAGATACGCTTCACTTTATCCACCGAAAAACGGTAATAGAAAATGCAGTCTCCATTATCGATGAAATAAATTGGGGGGGTGATTTTGAAAGTTTAATGGATAAACTTCAAGCATCACAATTACAATCATCCGACATACGTTTTTTTCTAGGTTATAGCGGCTGGTCGCCTGGGCAATTGGAAACAGAATTAGAAGAGAATACATGGATTGTATGCGACTTTGTGACAGATGAATTATTATTTGATCTTGAACCCGGAGCGATTTGGAAAAAGGCGCTGGAAAACATGGGAGGTCGTTTTTCCGTGTATGCCAACTATCCGGTAGACCCAAGATTGAATTGAGCATTTTTAAGTAACTTTACGAAAAGCGTAGTAACGAGTATTGATCATGGAAAGAGAAAATAGAACAGAGCAGGAACAGGTGCAAGAGGTGGAGCAGACGAACAACCATGGCAATGCATTACACACAGAATCGGATTTAATTGATCATGTCGATGTAGCCGTGGATGACGACTCCCATGCAGAGCATGATGAAGATTATTCCCAGTATTCGAAAGAGCAATTTGCAGAACTGATAAAAGAAATTTCGAAGGATGATAATTTCAAACGTGCAGACAATATCGTTAGAAAAATTAAACCTTTGTTTGATGACATCCGTGGGAAAGAAAGAGCTGATGCGTTAGAGCGCTTTACTGCAGATGGTGGAACTGCTGAAGACTTTGACTATAAGGGCGATGAGTTCGATGTTATTTTTGATGCCAATCTAAAGCTGATTCGCGATCGCAAGAACCAGTTTATTAAGCAACTTGAAGAGAAGAAAACGGATAACTTAACGAAGAAAGAAAATCTGCTTGAAGCACTTCGTCTGTTATCGGATTCAACCGACACCAATAATCAATTCGATAAGTTTAAAGAATTACAGCGTGAGTGGAAATCCATAGGTCCTGTTCCTGGCCCACAGGCCAAAACATTGTGGGCAAATTATCACGCCCTGCTCGATCGTTTCTACGACAATCAAAGTATTTATTTCGAACTAAAAGAACTGGATCGAAGACGCAATCTTGAAGCAAAGATCGAACTGTGTGTGCGTGCTGAGAAACTGACTGATGTGGAAAATATCAATGACGCTATTCGTGAGTTGAATGAACTGCATCACGAGTTCAAGCACCTTGGCCCTGTTCCGATTGAAAATAAAGATGAAGTCTGGAAACGTTTCAAAACAGCTTCGGATACAGTCTACGCAAAGCGCGATGCCTTTGTTCATACTTTGCAGATCGAACTGAATGCAAATATGGAATTGAAGTTGAAATTAGCTGAAGAGGTTCAGGCATTCACCAGCTTCCAATCCGATCGGATAAAAGAATGGAATGTGAAATCGAAAGAAGTTTTGGAATTGCAGAAACAGTGGGAAGCTATTGGTGGAATACCTCGCTCGAAAGCGAAAGATGTTAATAAGAAATTCTGGACCGCTTTTAAATTATTCTTCAGTAACAAGAATGTGTTCTTCAAGAAATTAGATGAAGAACGAAGTGGTAATCTTCAGTTAAAGAATGAATTAATAAAACGCGCTTCTGAGTTAAAAGAAAGTACAGATTGGGATAAAGCATCCAATGAACTAAAAGGACTTCAGCAAAAATGGAAAGACATTGGGCCCGTTCCTGAAAAAATGCGCGACAGAGTATTCAAAGAGTTTAAAGATTCATGTGATCATTTTTTTGAACAACTGCGACTACAGAAAGGTAAGGCTGAAAATGAGCAAGTCGATAATCTGAAATTGAAGGAAGAAGTTTGCTCAGAATTTGAACGTCATGCTGCGGCAGGAACAGCATCGCAGGATATCTTACAATCCTTACAAGATAAGTTTAATGCCATTGGTTTTGTCCCCAGAAATAGCATTTCACCTATTCGTGAGCGTCATCAAAAAGCGGTATATACTTTCATTCAATCGATACAATCACTCGGTGATGATGAAAAAAGTAAATTGGCATTGAGAAGCGAGCTTAGTGATTTGCGTAATGATCCGATGGCCGATCAAAAAATCTATCATCGCGAACAAGCCATTCGCAAGAAAATCAGCAAAGTAGAAAACGATATTGCAGTTTGGAACAACAACCTTGAATTCTTTGGTAAATCAAAAAATGCCGATAAGATGAAAGAAGAGTTTCAGGATAAATTAAAGGAAGCTGGAGATCATCTAAAACAATTGAAAGATCAGCTGAAACTCCTGAGAACAGTTTAGAATTTTTTGATTGTAAACTCCACTCGCCTATTGAGCTGACGGGTTTCTTCACTTTCATTGCTGGCAATCGGATTGGCTCCACCATAACCTTTGCCAGCAATTCTTTTTTTACTAACACCCTTCGATACCAGATAACTCTTTACCTTATCCACACGGGCTTGTGATAGTTTTACATTTTGCCCCGGTATGCCTCTGTTATCCGTGTACCCCTCCAACTCAATTTTAACTTTGGGATTTGATTGTAAAAACGAAACAACCAAATCAAGTTCGGTATAGGATTCTGATAACAACGTTGTTTTACCTTGCTCAAAGAGAACATTCTTCATGTTCACGGTAGTTCCGACAGCAACGGGCTGAAGCGTGAAGTTCAATTCCAAATCCTTCATTTCATAGGAATGAATATCCAGATTCTCCAATGCACTTACATATCCACTGGATTCTATTTTTAAAACATACTTACTCGTTGAGGGAATGCTTGATTGATATCCATTTGAAGACGTTGCGGGTATGGCTCGATTAAAATCTGATGATGATACTGTTATTTTCGCATTGATGGATTCTCCGGTTTTGCTGTCGTTCACACGACCGTATATTCTCACTACCTTATCGTCTTCAGGTGCTCGAACAATTTCTACAATCTTCACAACCGTATCCGAATTATTTTTCAACACGATGACTTCGGCAGTATCTTTTACAATTGGCTCGTCAAATGTGTATATCTTAATATTACCATAACCATCACTATCCTTGGTTGTGGTGAAAATTGAAAAGCCTAATTCTGGATAGGTGCGGTAGAAGAGTTCACGTCCGTCCGTATTTACATTCGAACCCAGGTTAACAGGAGCAGACCAATTTGTCCAGCTATCATCAAGGCGAGAGGCAGAATAAACATCAAAGCTTCCACTACCTTTTCTTCCATTACTGGAGAAGTAGATCGTCTTTCCATCCGCACTAAGCGATGGACTTAGTTCTTGAAACTGAGTGTTTAATGTCGAGCCTAGATTTTTTGGTTCTCCCCATTTACCATCATTGCCTTTTATCGAAACATAAAGATCATCCACTCCTTTTGTTCCATAGGTATCGGCCGAGTAAACAAACAAGTTTTGATTTTGTGAAACGCTTCCGCTTAGCATCGAAGATTTATTTTGAAAATACGGAATCGAAATATTTTGAGGAGTTGACCAACCACTTCCATTATTTGTGCTGACCGCAATACCTTGTGTCTTTGTAATATTTCCAGCGGCATCATAATGACTTAGTAAATACACTTCACTTCCATCACTTGAAAATCCGGCCACGCCATTAAACGCCTTATTGTTTAATTGATTACCACCGTGAATTAAAGCCGACCACTGATTGGTTTCTGTTAACCTGGAAAACCAGATGTCACCGAGGTCCTTTATTCCACCGATATTTTGAGGATGATTAGCTACTGTTACATATAACATCCTTCCATCCGGACTTACTACAGGGTTCAGTTCATCATAGGTGGTGTTAACAAGTTGAAGAGACGAATTATTTATTCGCTGTGCGGAAAGAGTAAATAACGATAGTGTAAAAACAAGAGTAAAGACAAATTTCATGAAGTGCTGTTTAAGAAACTGCAAAGATAAAATCCTATATTTCATTCAATCATTCTAAATATTATTAATCAATTTAATTTCCTGAAGGGCATCATGTGCTACTAATCCATAAACTATCCTTGATCGTAAATCGCCAGGGAAGCAATGCATCTTCACCGGCATAATCGATTCCGATTCTTTTGCTTGCTACGATTTTTTTGCTGGACAAAGATGCGCCATCATCTTCAATCCAAACTTCACTCTCAAGAAGCGATTTTCCATTCAGGTTTCTATCAATACCCATGGCTTTAGACAACTTACCCGGGCCAGAGGTAAGTTGAAATTCATTGGTGATTTTACCCCTTCGCTTTTTCATCTGCTCAATTCCGACAATCGGTTCTAAGGCTCTGATCAGTACAGCATCAGCAACATCCATATGATTTGTAACCACATTAAAAAGATGATGAATGCCATAACATAAATAGACGTATGCTATACCACCTTGATTGAACATAACCGCATTTCGATTGGTCTTACCTTTATAAGCATGAGATCCTCTCTCCTTCCATGAGTAAGCTTCCGTTTCGACAATCCTACCGCCTGTTATAATGTCATCAATGTTGGTATATAGGATTTTCCCCAA
>DAIQPD010000034.1:0-29675 GCA_036787535.1 Chryseolinea sp. | reverse complement strand
GGTAGGCGTCTTTGCCGAGATAAATCCTTCCGCCCATGCCAAGCACCATGTCGTCTAATTTTTTGGTGAAGGGTTTTAATTGATCTGTGATTGGAAAGTCGATAGCGAAAGTATATCCCTTTGACGGGAAGGATAACATACCTTGTCCTTCTCCGAATTTTTTCAACACGTTTAGAAAGGGAACGCAATCGCTTTTAGTAATCTCTGTTAAAATAGCGCGAATATTTTCTCTACCGTTTTTCTCAGGTAGAACAAATTGATATTGGATAAATCCTTTTTTGCCATACCCTTTGTTCCAGTTGTTGATCATGTCTAACGGATAAAAGAATTTATCGTAATGTGCTATGGCTTTGCCATTCTTCTGCATGATGTACAATGCTGTATTCAGAATTTTTACCGTAAGCGGATTTAAGGAGAAGCTCGGTAAATAAAATGGAACACTGAGTTTTGGTTTCTTGCCTACCTTTAATGGATTCGATTTTAAATTGGAGGGAAGTTCTGCGAGTGTTGCATGATTGCCCATCGTTAAAACTCCCCGACCAAGACTTTTGCCTCTCGCCATTGAATCAAGCCAGGCAACAGATGATGTATATGTCTTTTCACTCTCTTCAATGGCATCTAGCATTTCATCTAAATTCTTTGCGGCAAATGCTTTTTGTGTGAAGTAGGTAGTCTCAACTTTCCGAAGTTGAATGGTGGCTGTGAGTATCGTTCCAAGCAATCCTAATCCACCAAAGTTTGCCCAAAACAAATCGCTGTTTTCTTCGCGACTGGCTTTCAATATTCTCCCATCGGCTAATAGAATAGTGAAGTCGATGGTGCAGTTTACGAATGATCCATCTGCGTGATGTGCTTTGCCATGAACATCATTGGCGATTGCGCCACCAATAGTAATGTATTTTGTTCCTGGTGTAATCATTGGGAACCAACCGCGGGGAGCCAGGTATTCAATGACATCTTCAAGGCTTACCCCGGCTTCACATTTTAAAATTCCGGTGGCATCATCAAACGCAAGAAAGTGATTCATGCGTTCTGTTTTCAGAATACTATGCTGAGTATTGGTTGCCTGATCGGCATAACTTCTACCTAAACCTCGGGGCAGAAGTTTATCCGTTCCATTTGTTGTCTGAATATCTTTTGCATCGCGTGGATACGCTACCTTACCTGTTGATGCTGGAATGTTTCCCCATCCGGAAAGGGTTTCTTCACTGAAATGCATATTGAATAAGCGCTATAGAGTCTTGGATTAACCGCAGAGGAAGCAGAGGTAGGCAGAGTTTAGTTTATTCTAAAAAATTCTCTGCGTACCTCTGCGCTCTTTGCGGTTTAATTGAATTTCAACACGAAATTATTGAATAAAAAATCCCCGACCTAAGCCGGGGATTTTTTTTAACTGAACAATATGATTCAATCGATTTCTTTAAAACTTTATAGGTGCAATTCTAATTGCCAACTTAGACTAATGTCCACTTTTAATTCCAAATAGAGCCACTCTTTTTGAGACAGGATTTATTTTTCTAGTGTAGAAAAATCGAACGATGTTTCTAAAAAACTGGTGTTGAATTTTCCGGAACGGAAAATAGCGTTATCCATTAAACTGATGTGGAATGGAATGGTTGTTTTAACACCTTCAATTACAAACTCCTGAAGTGCACGCTTCATTCGGGTAATTACCTCTTCGCGTGATTGACCAGTAACGATAAGCTTGGCAATCATAGAGTCGTAATTTGGAGGAATGGTATATCCTGCATATACATGGCTATCAATACGAACACCATGGCCACCGGGCATGTGAAGGTTTGTGATTTTTCCTGGAGACGGACGGAATCCATTCGCTGGATCTTCCGCGTTAATGCGGCACTCCATAGCGTATAGATTCGGAAAGTAATTTGTACCTGATATGGGAACTCCTGCGGCTACTTTAATCTGCTCTTTAATCAAGTCATAATCCGTTACCTCCTCCGTAATCGGATGTTCAACCTGAATCCGTGTATTCATTTCCATGAAATAGAAATCCCCGTGCTTATCTACTAAGAACTCAATTGTTCCGACACCTTCATAACCAATAAAGGTAGCGCCTTTAATAGCGGCCTCACCCATACGTTCACGAAGTTCCTGACTCACAATGGGGGAAGGAGTTTCTTCTACGAGCTTTTGATGTCTGCGTTGGATTGAGCAGTCACGCTCTGACAAGTGACATGCTTTTCCGTATTGATCGCCCACCAATTGAATTTCAATATGGCGAGGTTCTTCAATAAATTTCTCAAGGTATAGACCATCATTTCCAAAAGAAGCAGCGGATTCGCGCTTGGCATCGTCCCATGCTTTTTGGAATTCAGATTCATTGTTAATGATCCGCATACCTTTTCCACCACCACCGGCAGTTGCTTTAATGATTACCGGGTACTTTATCTTTTTTGCAATTTTCATTGCATCGGCAATCGTATCCACTAAACCATCTGATCCGGGTATGGTCGGCACACCCGCTTTTTTCATTGTATCCTTAGCTGTTGCTTTATCTCCCATTGAGCGAATCATAGCAGGAGTGGGACCGATGAATTTAATTCCATACTCATGGCATACCGCGGAGAACTCGGCATTCTCTGATAAGAAACCATAACCTGGGTGGATCGCATCAGCATTTGTTATTTCAGCTGCTGAGATAATGCGAGGAATATTTAAGTAGGAATCTTTGCTCGGAGCTGCACCAATACAAACAGCTTCATCAGCAAAACGAACGTGTAAACTTTCGCGATCTGCTGTGGAGTAAACCGCTACGGTTTTGATTCCCATTTCGCGGCACGTACGAATGACACGAAGTGCAATTTCCCCTCTGTTGGCGATTAGTATTTTCTTAAACATATCTTGTTTAGTTCTAGGTTGAAAGTTTAGGGATTCGGATTAGAGCAGAATTGATCTAATCCGAATCCCTAAACTTTAATAAATATGAAACGAAAGATTAATCCGGTTCTACAACAAAGAGTATCTGATCATATTCTACAGGTGAAGCATTCTCAACTAGCACCTTTACAATTGTTCCAGAAACTTCAGATTCAATTTCATTAAATAGTTTCATCGCTTCAATGATACAAACGGTTTGTCCTTTGGAGATCTTGTCACCCACAGAAGCAAGTACAGGTGCATCGGGTGAAGCTGAACGATAGAACGTACCGATCATTGGGGATTTTATTTCGACCGTCTTTTTGCCTGATGCTGCTTCTGCAGCTTTTGGAGCCACTGCAGCCACGGGTGCAGACGTTTGAGCAACAGGTGCAGCTGCCATTACTGGTGCAGATACCGGTGTTGATTTAAATACCTTTTGATCTGGCTCCCGTTTTACATGAAGCTTAAGTTCTTTGGTTTCAATGTCAACTTCATTCAATCCTGACTTTGAGATAAAATCAATCAGGTCACGGATTTCGGCAGTTTTCATTCCAGATTGGTTTGTTGCTTCTGAATCAACTTTTGGTCGTGAAGTTTTAGCTCCCTTCTTAGCGACTGGTGTTGATTTTGATGTTTGTGATTTGCTCATGTATATTATTCTTTTACGCGTTCAACATATTCACCCTTTGCTGTATGAATTTTGATTTTGTCGCCAGTATTTACAAAAAGAGGCACACGGATTTCAACACCGTTTTCTAAAGTAGCAGCTTTTAATGTACGCGTGGCAGTATCGCCTTGCATACCAGGCTCTGTGTATTGTACTTCCATTACAACGTGTGCCGGAGGTTCAGCGCTAATCGGACTTTCTCCATTTTCGAAAGCGATGAGTAAGGTAACGCCTTCTTTTATAAAGTTTACAGAATCACCTAAAAAAGCCTTGTCAATATATACCTGATCGAAGGTAACATTATCCATACACACCAGACTTTCTCCATCTTGGTAGAGGTATTGATATTCTTTTGTTTCCACTCGGAGAATCTCTACTGAATCGCCAGGTCTGAAACGGTTTTCTGCCACCTTTCCATTGCGCAGGTTGCGCATCTTTATTTGATAAAATGCACGAAGGTTTCCAGGTGTGCGATGTTGGAGTTCTTCTACTTGCACAATGTCGCCATTATAGCGCATGAAATTTCCCTTATTTAAATCCGATACAGTTGCCATAAAAAAATCAGGTCATTAAGTTACAAATCAATTGAATAAAATCAAGAATGCATCAAGATGGCATTCTGTTAGCTGTTATATGCCCATTTAAGATAGATGGCACCCCATGTAAATCCTCCACCAAAAGCAGCCAGAAGGAGGTTATCACCTTTTTTTAGTTTCTTTTCGTAATCCCAGAGCAAGAGTGGTATAGTACCTGCGGTTGTATTACCATATCGCTCAATATTCATCATGACCTTATCTTCAGCAATGCCCACACGGCTTGCAGTAGCATCAATGATCCGTTTGTTTGCTTGATGCGGAACCAACCAGGTAATGTTATCTGCGTTTAGGTTATTTCGCTCTGCAATTTGTGCGGATACGTCCGCCATGTTTGTAACAGCAAATTTAAATACTGCTGATCCTTCCTGATAAACAAAGTGTTGACGAGTATCAATTGTACTATGTGATGCAGGCATGCGACTTCCACCAGCCTTCATGTGAAGATATGCTTCACCGCTTCCATCACTTTTTAATAGAGAATCCATAACGCCAACTTCTTCAGTTGTTGGCTCAAGTAATACGCAACCAGCACCATCACCAAAAATAATACAGGTAGTGCGATCACTATAGTCCATGATGGCAGACATTTTATCGCCACCAATTACAATTACCTTCTTGTACATTCCAGATTCAATGAAGCTAGCACCTGTAGTCAACCCAAAAAGGAAGCCTGAGCAAGCAGCGCTCATGTCATAACTGAAAGCATTCGTAGCACCAACAGCAGTGGCCACAATATTTGCCGTAGCCGGAAAAGTCATGTCGGCTGTAACCGTTGCAAAAATAATCAGGTCAATGTCTTTTGGGTCAACTTTGGTTTTAGCCAATAAGTCCTTCACTGCCTCAACTCCCAACACTGAAACGCCTTGATTTTCTCCTTTAAGAATTCTGCGTTCCTTGATACCCGTTCGGGAGGTTATCCACTCATCCGAAGTTTCCACCATGGTTTCAAGTTCCTTATTGGTAAGGATGTAGTCTGGAACATATCCGCCTACTCCTGTAATCGCTGCCCTGGTTTTTGTCATTGTGGTGTTTTAATTCGCCCTTCTGTTGGTTAATTTCAGCAACCTTATAAAATGAAAAAAGCCCGATGAAACTCATCGAGCATTATGTTTTTGGTATTCTAAGATAAACTAATCTTGAGTCTTCCGGCACAAGCAGTTTTAATACTGCGAGCAATATATGAAGCTTCAAGAAAAAGCAAAATCATTGAATTAAGCCAGAACTTCTTTTTCCATCACCACTTTACCGTTAAAGTAAAGCTTTCCTTCCAACCAAAATGCACGGTGGGGCAGGTGATGTTCTCCTGTTGTAGGACACACTGCAAGTTCTTTTGCAAATGCTTTGTAATGAGTTCTTCTTTTATCCCTGCGGGTTTTCGAGGTTTTACGTTTAGGATTCGGCATAGTCTAATTCAGTTTATTTAAATTCTTCAAAATATTCCAGCGAGGGTCAATTTCTTCTTCGCTTGTTTTTTCTTCTTCTTCCTCCGTTGATCCGGTTGAGTAAACAAACCGTACATCAGCATCATCGTCTTCGTTTTCTTCATCTTTAAACTTAGGATGAAGTCGTTTCAGGGGCATTGCTAAGGCGATGAACTCGAAAAAGAAATGTCCTAATTCAAGTGTCGCGGTTTCGCGATGGATGAGTACAATCTCGTCACTTAGTTCTTCATCCCGATCTCCATATTTAAAAACGATTTTGTTGTTCGTTTTTATTGGATAGTCGAAAGATTCTAAACTCCTGTCACACACCAAACGGACTGTCCCGTTGATGTCAAACTCAGCTTCAATGAACGTTTCATGCTTGTTGAGCTCTACGTTGACTTGGAAACTGCCTTCTGAAACGAGGTTATTCCCAAACTTGCTGAAAAACGTCTCACCACATTCAAAATCGAAATGGTGGATTGCGTTGCTCAGACCAACAATATTAACTCCAAAAGCCCCCAAAGTAAAACCCAGTGGGTGTTAAAAATTAGTCGGCAAATTTAGGATAATTAATTAGAAAGAGAAAATAAAGCCAAAAAATGGCTACGCGAATTCTGCCAGAGCTACCTCTTTAAACTCTTTTGGAGACTTTTTTTCGAAGTTTTCAATAAAATAATCCACTATACCTTTCTTGAAACCAAGCTTTATGGCAATGTTTTTACTGAAAATGATCTCGCTTTCAAAGACATTTTGATCAACAAAGATCAATTCAATACAAGACATAAGGTATTCAAACTTTTGATCGACAGATAATGCCCCAAGTGAATCTATGGGCTCTGGATTGCGAATCAGTTCAGCAACCGTCTCTTCCGAGAAATTTCTGTCCCGAGCAATCTTATATATCAGGTCTCTTTCAATTTTAGCAAAATGCTTGTCAGCCTCTGCCAGTTGAATAAGTATGTTCAATTGCTTTTTGGTAACTATATCCATCTCAACTAAAACTTTAAAATCAAATATAGGGAATAATAGAAAAACAGGTAAACCTGAAAGTCGAATTGTTAAAAAGCACTATTTATACAGGCTTATTTTCTGCGGATTGTTCTAAACGGCTTTTATGAATTGCGAGAGCCTGATAGATGGCTTCGCGCATCGAACTTTCATTTGCCTGATTTTTTCCAGCTATGGAATAGGCAGTTCCATGATCGGGTGAAGTTCTGATAATGGGTAGGCCGGCTGTAAAATTCACACCATTTTCAAAAGCTAATGTCTTAAATGCCACTAATCCTTGATCATGATACATGGCCAGAATGCCATCATACTTTGAATAATTACCAACGGTGAAAAAGCCATCTGCAGGAAATGGCCCGGATATCAACTTGCCTTTATTTTTATATTCGGATACTAAAGGTTTAAGAATTTCTTCTTCCTCCGAACCGATTAAACCACCATCACCAGCGTGAGGATTAAGACCTAATATGGCAATCCTGGGTTTAGTAATTCCAAAATCCTTTTTTAGGGACTTCTCCATAATCTTCAACTTTGTTTCGATTCTTTCTTTGGTAATTGAAGATGCCACATCTTTTAAAGCGATGTGTTCTGTCACCAGTCCTACACGAAGAGTCTCACTTACCATAAACATAAGACTTTCACTTGCACCAAAGTATTCAGTAAGAAATTGTGTATGGCCTTTGAATGGAAATTCATCGCTGTGAATAGAAAGTTTATCAATCGGTGCTGTTACAAGCGCATCTAAAAATCCTTCCTTCAATTCTTCGCAGGCTTGGGTCAGCATAGTCAATGATGCCCTACCATTTACTTTGGATGCTTTACCTGGTATAATCTCAACACTGTCATCAACGCAGTTTACCACATTTACACTTTTTGGTGCAAACTGTCCTTTGTTTCGAACTTGTGTGTAGTTGAAATCTTCAATGTTTAAAAGCTTTCTATAATGCGATATAATTTTAGCGGAGCCATAAATCACTGGAGTAACAAGGTTAAGCAATCTGTTGTCTGCTAGTGCTTTGATGGCGACTTCGGGACCAATTCCGTTCAAATCTCCCAATGTTATTCCGATGCGTGGTTTTTGTATCTGGCTCATGTTAACAAATCTATATCCTTGCGATTTAGTAAAATTAAGGTCGTGGTACAAAAGTGATTTCCTTAATGCGTTTCTCAGTTTGGATAATTTAGTCAGATCGAGCTACTTAGGTGATACCTTTACACAATTGTCAAGAACACTTTAGCAGGTTGCTTGCGCCTTAGGCAAAAATTAAAATATTCGTGCCTTGAGGTTGTACTTTGTACTTTTGACGCTTATGCGGGTAATTAAAAAAGATCAGGTACGTCCAAAGAAATCGTTGGGGCAACACTTCCTCCACGACCAGCACATTGCTAATAAGATTGTGGAGGCACTGAAGGTTGGAGAAGAAAAGATTTCTGTGTTGGAGATTGGACCAGGAATGGGTGTCTTGACTGCCTTCTTATTGAAAATAGAAAATGTTGACTTGCAAGTTATCGAGATTGACAGGGATTCTGTTGCATACCTAAAACAGCATTACCCTGTTTTATTGAAAGGTAACAAATTGATTGAAGGTGACTTTATGGAAATGGATATGGAGAAGGTACTCCCTCCGAAAGTTTCTGTAATAGGCAATTTCCCATACAACATTTCTTCACAGATATTTTTTAAAATATTGAGTAATCGTCATCAGGTTGACCAGGTGGTATGTATGCTTCAAAAAGAAGTTGCCGAACGCATGGCTTCGAAGGAAGGAAATAAAACATATGGCATTCTGAGTGTCATTCTTCAGGCATATTACAATATTGAAATTTTATTCAAGGTTTCACCTGGTGTTTTTATTCCACCACCTAATGTAATGTCGGCAGTGATACGATTAGAGCGAAACAATGTTGAGCGGTTAGATTGCAATGAAGAGCTCTTTGTGCAGGTAGTAAAACAAGGCTTCAATATGAGAAGGAAGACCTTGCGCAACGCACTAAAAAATCTAAATTTGCCATCCGAAATTACAACACAAGAAATTTTTAATAAGCGTGCTGAACAACTAAACGTGGAAGCGTTTGTTCAACTCACTAAATTAATCGAACAATCACGTGACGGAGCAAGAACTATTTGAGTTTGATTTAACGAAAGAATTTCGTGACCGCTTTCAGCAAGCATTGGATGAACGCGACCGTGATTTTATTGTCAAATCGCTTGAGGACGTTAAGCCTGAAGATGTTACTGCATTACTGTATGAATTTAATGCTGAGGAATCCAAGTATGTAATGGATTTCCTTTCCATTGAAATGCAGGCAGAGATTATAAGCGATTTGGATTCGGATACACGAAAAAGTTTCCTGAAAGTTTATCCTCCATCGGAGATAACAAACTTTCTCAATCAGCTCGCGTCCGATGATACGGCCGATATCTTAAACGAGCTCCCCATTAAAGAACGTGAGGAGGTACTTGCCAATCTTGACCCCGAACTAAAGATTCAGGTCACTGAACTTTTGCGGTATGAAGAAAATGTAGCGGGTGGTTTGATGGCCAAGGAATTGATCAAAGCCTATATGAACTGGACGGTAGTTCAGTGTGTGGATGAGATCAGAAAGCAAGCGGAGAATGTTGAGAAATTTTATGCCATATATGTAGTCGATGATCAGGAAAAATTATTGGGTAAAGTTTCCCTGCAAGATTTGATTATATCAGATGCAAAGAAACTCGTTGCTGATATTTATGAAGAAGATATTGTTTCTGTTGAAACCTATCTGGAAGACAGTGAGGTGGCGGAGATTATGACAAAGTACGATCTTGAATCAGTTCCCGTAGTGAATGTTCAAGGGCAACTGGTTGGTCGTATTACGATAGATGACGTAGTGGATGTTATCACCGAACAGGCAGAAGAAGAACGTCAGATCATGGCGGGTATTAGTGAAGACGTTGAAGAAGATGATAGCATTTGGAAAAACACCCGTGCCCGTTTACCCTGGCTTTTAATTGGTGTGGTTGGTGGATTGATGAATGCAAAATTCATGGGGCTGTTTGAAATGGAGTTGGCGCGCGTTACAGCAATTGCTTTTTTCACACCGCTCATTCAGGCTACAGGAGGAAATGTAGGTATTCAATCCTCATCACTTATTGTTCAAAGTCTGGCCAATTCTGATTTTGTGGATGATGGTCTGTGGAATCGACTCACAAAAGTATTTTCGGTTGCTATTTTAAATGGTTTGTTTCTCGCAGTGCTTGTATTGGGAGCAAATATTTTACTTTTCGGTGAATATAGATTATCGATTGTGGTTTCATTAGCACTTTTTAGTGTTGTGGTTTTTGCATCGTTCATCGGAACTGTAACTCCTCTTATTTTAAATCGATTTGGTTACAATCCGGCCTTAGCTGCCGGCCCCTTCATAACAACCACAAATGATTTGTTGGGATTGACGCTCTATTTCTTTACAGTTCATCTGATTTTATAATGACAAACAAAAAGTGTTTGGTGATTGACTTGATGCACGAAAGTCTGTTTTCGATGATGAAGGAAATTGGATGGGAAGTAGATTATCAACCTCATATTACACGTGAAGAAATCAAAGCAATACATCATGGTTATGCTGGTCTTATCGTTCGAAGCAAAACACCAATCGACCGCGATCTATTAGGAGAAAATCCTACCATTAAATTTATTGGAAGAGCAGGGGCAGGCCTTGATAATCTGGAATTAGAATATCTGTCACAAAAAGGTATTCACGTCTTGCATGCATCAGAAGGAAATAGGGATGCTGTTGGGGAACATGCTGTTGGTATGTTGCTGAGTTTACTTCGAAACATACCGAAAGCAGACCATGAAGTAAAGGAATCCATCTGGGATCGTGAAGGGAACAGGGGCGAGGAACTGATGGGAAAGACGATTGGAATAATTGGATATGGAAATATGGGGCAAGCTTTTGCAAAGCGCCTGAGTGGTTTCGGATGTACTGTTTTGGCTTACGATAAATATAAAACCTCGTTTTCGGATACCTTCTGTACAGAAGTTGATCTTAAAACTATATTTTCAGAGACCGATATTCTAAGTCTGCATATCCCGCTAACGGTTGAAACAAAGTTGATGGTTAACAAAGAATTTCTTAGCCAATTCAATAAGAAGATAATCCTGATGAATACAGCTCGCGGGGAGATTGTTTCTCTTTTCGATATCGCAGCTGCATTGGAAAATGGTAAAGTGCGTGGTGTTGCTCTGGATGTTTTGGAAAATGAAAAGCTTAATACGTTGACGCAACAACAGATGAGTACCTTTAATTTGATGCGTAAAAAAACCAATGTACTGTTTACCCCCCACATTGCCGGATGGACGTTTGAATCGCACATTAAAATTAATGTAGCTTTGATTCAGAAAATCAATGCACTACAATTGGTGTAACTGATTTTAATTGCTAATTTCCAATTGACAATGACCAGCACGAATGAGTTATTTTAGAAAACGAGCAAAGAAATTAGGCGAGCGTTTTAATTCGATTATTGAGCGACCGTTACTTACATCAACTATTGTGTTGGTTTTAGTAACGATTCTTGTTCTGTCGTTGAGTTTGAAATATTATGTTCGGGATTTCGACTCGTTTATTCAGCAAGTTTTAGCGGAAGCACATGGAATGATTTTCGATATTGCGGTTATCGGTATTCTCATTTTTTGGCTCAATCAAAATGGTGAAATCAAACAACGAATTCGTACCTATAAAGATGAGATTGATGATTTTCGTTTGTGGGAATCAGAAGAAGCGGCATTCAGAACAGTAGGTAATATAAAGCGTTTAAACAGACATCAGATTCATGAGATCAATCTTGTAAACTGTTATCTGCCTCGCACAAATTTGAATTATGCGAACCTCTCCGGATCAAATATGAATAGTGCAAACATCACGCAATCTTATTTGATTGAATCGAACTTGGAGAATGCGCGTCTCAATCAAACCAATTTTGAAAACTCAAATCTTAATCAAGCTAATTTAAAAGGAGCTTATGCCAGTGGTGCAAATTTTAAGGATTCGTTTTTAATTAAGGCGCAATTTGAAAATGCGTTTTTGATTAAAGCTAATTTTAGCAATGCTTTTTTAATGGAAGCAAACTTGCGAAACTGTTATGTTATGGGGGCAGATTTTGAAAATGCCAGTTTGTATAAGGCAGACTTACGAGGAGCAAAGGGGTTAACGGTTGAACAGCTCTCTAAAGTAAAAACCTTATATCTGGCACAATTTGATGATGAGATTTTAGAACAGATAAAAACAAGCCTTCCGGAACTCGTGGGAGTTTGATTTTTGCTGTGGAGCAATAATGTATTACCTTTGCTATGGCAACGGTCTCGCATGCGAGGTCGTTGTTTTTCTTTTTATCCTATTGGATGAGAAGTGTTGAATAAACGTATCACGATTTTAGTTGATTGATTATGAGTAAGAAAATTTCGTACTACACAAAAGAGGGCCTTGACAAATTAACAAAAGAACTATCTGAGTTAAAGACTAAAGGTCGTAGTAGTATTGCGCACCAAATCGCGGAAGCCCGTGATAAAGGTGACTTAAGTGAAAATGCGGAGTATGATGCTGCAAAGGATGCGCAAGGACATCTTGAAGCAAAGATTGCGCAATTAGAAAATCTCGTAAGTGGTGCGCGTTTACTTGATGAAAATAATATTGACACATCTAAAGTGTCCATACTTTCTAAAGTGACCATCAAAAATAAAAAGAACAAGGCTACGGTAACGTATATGTTGGTTTCTGAGGAGGAGGCTGATTTGAAAGCTGGTAAAATATCTACGGGATCACCTATTGGAAAAGGATTATTGGGTAAGGAAAAAGGAGAGTTGGTAGTGATTACAACACCAGCTGGTACAGTAGAGTTTGAAGTGATCGATATTTCAGCTTAAGACGTTAGTATGGCCTCCATCTTCACCAAAATTATAAATCGTGAAATTCCTGGACACATCGTGGCCGAGGATGATAAGTATATTGCCTTTCTGGATATTAATCCATTGGTAATCGGTCATGCTTTGGTGGTGCCGAAGCAAGAAGTAGATTATATTTTTGATTTAGATGATGAGACTCTTTCAGGATTATATGTATTTGCAAAGAAGGTAGCGCAAGGAATCAAGAAGGTAGTTCCATGCAAGCGTGTTGGTGTTGCTGTAATCGGTTTAGAAGTTCCTCATGCACACGTCCATCTTGTGCCGATGAATACAATGAATGATATTAATTTTACCCGACCAAAGTTGAATCCCTCCAACGAAGAAGTATCGGAAGTGGCAGAGAAAATCAGGAAGGCTATTTAATTCCTACATAAAATCAATATCCACGTTCAATGGATATCGCATAAGGTATTGCAGTGCTTGCTTTACCGTTAGGTCTTCAAAAAGTATTTGATACAATGTGCTCGTAATAGGAGCTCTCACTTTATAGTAATCAGCACACTTCTTTACTATTTCTACGGTGTGAATACCTTCAGCGATTTCATCTGTACTAGCCAAAATAGTTTCTAACGTATCGCCTTGTGCCAGTCGATAACCCACGTTGAAGTTTCGACTCAAAGAACTGTTGCAGGTGGTAACCAAATCGCCAATACCAGCAATACCTAAGAATGCGGTTGTGTTTCCACCTAGTGCACGCCCCAGGTAAACCATCTCCACCATTCCACGACTGATCAAGAGTCCTTTTGCATTTTCACCATATCCCATTCCGCTCAATGCGCCAGCAGCAATAGCAATTACATTTTTAAGAACGCCTGCCAATTCAACGCCTACTAAATCAGAGTTGCCATAGACTTGAAAATTATCATTGCGGAGTAATCGTGTTCCGAGATTAATTACTTCATTAAAGTGACTGGCTATAACAGTCGCTCCAGGTTGCCCGGCTGCGAGTTCCTTTGCGAGATTAGGTCCGGCTAAACATCCTACACGAACCACAACACTCTCTTCAAGGATAACTTCGCTCATCGTTTTAACCTGACTGCGATTTAATTTCTTGATCGTCTGTAGTGTTTGGCCTTCGGGTAAGGTAATGTCAAAGCCTTTTGTGCCGTGGATGAGAATATGATAGGGGTGAAGATGAGGTGAAAGTTTTTTCATCATATCACGAAAGTGCGCGGAGGGCACAATCGGGAAAATTACATCGCATTCATTTGCTAGTTGTGCGAGGTCGTTGGTGGGTTGAATGTTTTCATGAATAGCATGCCCACGGTTTTCTCTCTGATGAAGAATTTTGTTGACTACTTTTTCATCGCGTGCATAGAGCAATACTTTGCACTGTAGTGCAAGCATATTCGCGACAACCGTTCCAAAGTTTCCAGCCCCGATCACTCCGACCGGTTTATCGTTAGATAAACTTTTCGAGGTCATATCCAGCAAGTCGGTTATGGTAATAATAAAGTGTGTTGAAATCTTTGGTAATGATATTACCTTCTTTGTTGAGGAGTAACGGTCGCTTCAGATGGAAAATACCTACGTTCTCTAATCCGTGACGGATCACCAAATCGATTTTCCCCTTAAGGTGGGTAGCGTGATATACTTTATTTTCTTCTTTTAACTTATAAATTTGTTTGCGTACACGTTTACATGTGGCTCTAAATTCTTCATACGGCAATACTTGTTCTTCTTCTGGTAAGCGCAGTAATTCAAAAAGATCGAGCTTCGGATATTTTTGCTGCCACATTTCAAACGCCACAAACGCGACCAAATGACTAGCAAACACACGGTTAATCCGATGGTATTCTTTTACAATCTTATGACTCAGCATGCGTGTGTATTCATCTTCACGCTGCTTGTCTATTGTTAACTTATGATCGGTGGTAAAGTAATCTTTCGTATCAATTATTCGTCCTTGTGCATCAAGACTTCTGCCATCATCGTCAACATAGTTGCCCATAATATCAAGGCCTTGACCGATGGAGACTGAAATATTGGAACCCTTGGTGAAAAATTTAAACAGGAATTGAATCAATTGCCAGCTACCATACTTATCCTGCTCAGGTAAGTAACGCGATTGACCTTTGGAAGAAAGGTATTCGTCAATTAAATCGGGTGCTTCTAAGACAAAATGATAGTTTAAAGTAACAGGCACAATAAAAATCTTTCGCACTTCTTGTCCCTCAGGAGTTTCCAAATAAAGATTACGCTGTGCTTCAATCGCAGAACTTAGTAATCCCAACTTAAGTTGATTTTCAATCATGCCCGATCGGGAACGCGTTCCGCCAGGAAAAAATATGCTATGCGCTCCTTTCTGAATTGCTAATGTAGAGTAGAGCTTTAGCGTTTCAAGGTAGGGTACATTTTTCTTTCTACGATCTACTTTAAACGCACCAAGACTGGTCATAAAGTAGGCAAGGATTTTTATGTTGAACAGGTTTAGTCCGGCACCATAAATAAAAGCAGGCAACCCTAATGAATGTATAATCCAGCCAATTAAAATAGAATCGAGATTACTGAAGTGGGTAGGCACCATCACTACAGTTCCATGAGTTGCAAGTGAACGCAATTGCTTTGCCTTACCAACAATTTGAATCTTATCCCGCAAGGTATATTTGCTACGGAAAAATGCGCCAAACTTTTTTACACGTGCGCCATTTAACAGTCGACCAAATCCAAACTTAATTACCTCGCGTGTAATTTTATAGGAGCTGGCTTTAAAATCACCGGCAATTTCACTGGCATAGCGCGAAGTAATTCTTAAAAGAAGTTCTTCTGCCTTGATTTTAGATTCCTCTGGTGTCTTTGTAGTGAATAGAAGTAATTCATCTTTAATTGTTTTCCAGAAGTGAGGCTCATCAGCCGCATCAACACGCCAGCGATTTCGCTTCATGCGTTGTTGCTCACGATATACTGTGGCTTCTAATTCCTCAATAACTTGCTTTGTGGTGGGCCGAACTTGTTTAATTCGGTCAAACGATTTCTGAGCTACCTCTTCAATAAATTCCTTTCGGTTCTTACTGAGTTGATATACTGGCCAGTCAGGAATGCCATCCAGAATGGGCTTGTATTTTCGGTTCTTATTTTTCTTTTCTACTACTTCCATCAAGGACGCAAAATAATATAATTTAGATCACGGAAGGAGGTTGTTTACTATTTTAGACTTTTTGAATGGCTATAGACCAGTCTTGCGCCATCTCCGCAAATCGATTCAATGCTTTTTCGATAAACTCTTGATCTACGATGGTAAGTAGATCAGCATCAGAATTAATATCAAACTGATCAATTTTGAAAGTTTGTTCTATATAACCCTGCTCGAGTTTAACGAGGTAACGATTATTCCATGCCAAGAGCGTGATCTTACAATCGGGATGTGGTATTTCTCCTACTACACGCATGGCACATTTTTATTTATTATCATCCACCATGGCTAGCTTGCTCTTAACAAGTTCCAGTTCATTTTCGAGACGCTGGTAAACGCTGCTGGTGTGGAGTTGATCAAATTTCATTTGGCGGATAAGTAATCTTAATTCAAGTTCTCTTTTACGCAAATCGTGGGCGTCATCAGGCCGTGAATTCATGCTAAATAAGGGTTGGTTAGGTTTGGTTTGCGAATATATCGGATTAAGTTGGCTGTTGAAAGTGCTGCTTCATAATTGGATATTAAATATTTAAGTCTGATTGGTGAACTTGATTTTTTGATGTTTAAAAAAACCAGTTTCTTATCTTTGCTCGAATATCCAATGCGATAACGATTCGATCTACAAACAACCATCAACGAACAACGATCTCAAATGAAATATCTCATTGCCGGCTTGGGCAACATTGGTGCTGAGTATGAATTGACCCGACACAACATTGGTTTTCTTGTGTTGGATCAATTGGCAGATCAACAGAAATGTTTGTTTTCTATTGATCGACTGGCTGAAAAATCAGAGTTCAGGTTTAAGGGTAGAACGATCCACATGATTAAGCCAACAACCTTTATGAATCTAAGCGGAAAAGCGATTAGTTATTGGTTGCAGGAATTGAAAATCCCAAAGGAAAATTTAATGGTTGTGGTGGATGATCTTGCGTTACCCTTTGGCAGCTTACGAATGAAACCTAAAGGAAGTGCGGCAGGTCACAATGGATTAAAAAATATTGAGCTTGTTCTCGGAGGACAAGAATACTCCAGACTACGTTTTGGTATAGGTAGTGATTTCGGGAAAGGTCAGCAAGTTGATTTTGTGTTAGAGAATTTTTCGCAAGATGAATTTAAAGCGATACCTCCAATCATTAATAAAGCCAATGAAATGATCCTTTCATTTTGTACACAAGGTATTGAGCGAACAATGAATCAGTTTAATCACTGATTATTTATCGTCACAGATTCACAGATTAAATCAGTGAATCTGTGGCGAGAGCTTTTAACTGACAACTGATCCCGGATTAACGACTTCATTTGGTTGAAGTAATCTTAATTTACCATCAGCATCTTCAGCCATTAGGATCATACCTTGCGATTCGATGCCCATCATTTTTCTTGGTGCCAGATTAACAAGCAGTGTAACCTGCTTACCTATCATTTCTTCTGGTGAGAAATGCTGTGCAATACCACTTAATATAGTGCGCGTATCGACTCCTGTATCGACCGTAAGTTTGAGTAGCTTGTTTGACTTCTCCATTTTCTCTGCAGTCAAAACTTTGCCAATACGAATATCGAGTTTAGCAAAATCGTCATAAGTAATTTCTGATTTCAAAGGCGCTACGGATTTTTCAGGAACGGGTGTTGATTGTGGTTTTTGTTTTTTAAGTCGCTCGACTTGCTTCGCGATATCTTCGTCTTCCACGTTTTTAAACAATAATTCAGCACTATTTAATTGATGATGTTGAGGAACAGCATTTATCAGACTTTCTTTCACCCAAAACTCTTTCCACTTTGATTCAAACGAGCTACTGTTAAGTTGATGCTTAATATTTTTTGATGTATCGGGTAAAAAAGGTTCGCACGCTATGCCAATATTACCAACAATAGTCAATGCATAATTCAAGATGCATCCCACTGCTTCCATATCTTCTTTTGCCAATTTCCAGGGCTCTGTTTCTGCAAGGAATTTATTTCCGATACGCGCCATGATCATCATCTGAAATTGTGCTTCGCGGAAACGGAAAGTCTTCAAACAAGAAATCATTTCCTTAACAGCGGCTTCTAAATCAGTATGACTTTGATTATAAACTGCAAGAATCTTTTTCCTTCTATCATTAGTATCTGGAAGTTCATGTTCTGATGGAACTTTCCCATCAAAGTATTTCCATGTCAGCACCATCACGCGGTTAACAAAATTACCTAAGATGGAAACTAGCTCACTATTTACCTTTTGCTGATAATCTTTCCAGGTAAAATCCGCATCTTTTGTTTCAGGAGCAATGGAATTTAATACATATCTCAATTCATCTCTTCTTCCTGGAAAATCAATCAAGTATTCGTGCAACCACACAGCGTGGTTTCGCGAAGTTGAAATTTTATCACCTTCAAGATTTAGAAACTCATTAGCAGGAACATTATCCGGAAGAATAAAATCGCCAGCCGCTTTTAACATGGATGGAAAGATGATACAATGAAAGACAATATTATCCTTCCCTATAAAATGAATGAGACGTGTCTCCGGATCCTTCCAATATTTCTCCCAATCGTTTGGACGTAATTCTTTTGTTGCCGAGATGTAACCAATTGGTGCATCGAACCACACATACAAGACCTTACCTTTTGCATCAGGAAGAGGCACCGGAATTCCCCAGTCCAAATCGCGGGTGATGGATCTTGGTTGAAGTCCTTGCACGATCCACGATTTACATTGACCATACACATTCGTCTTCCAATCGTTTTGATGACCTTCGATCAGCCATTCATTCAGCCATTTCTCAAACTTATCAAGTGGAAAATACCAATGCTTTGTTGGTTTTAAAATAGGAGAGTTGCCCGAAACCGTTGAACGCGGATTGATCAATTGCTTCGGACTTAAACTTGTTCCGCACTTCTCGCACTGATCTCCATACGCATTGGTGTGGCCGCAGTTTGGGCACGTACCCACAATGTATCGATCCGCTAAGAAGATATTTTCTTGTTCATCAAAATATTGATCAGATGTCTCTTCTGTTAATAAATTCTGGTCGTTGATTACGGTAAAGAAATCCTGAGCCGTTTTATGATGAACAGCAGTTGACGTTCGAGAATAAATATCGAATGAAATACCAAAATCGAGAAACGCTTGCTTCATCATGTTGTGGTACTTATCAACAAAAGCCTGTGGGGTAACACCTTCTTTCTTTGCACCAAGAGTAATGGCAACACCATGTTCATCTGAGCCACAAATAAAGACAAGGTCTTTACCAGTTAACCGAAGGTAGCGCACATAGGTGTCGGCCGGTAAATAGGCTCCGGCAATATGTCCTATATGCAGTGGACCATTTGCATAGGGAAGGGCAGCGGTGATGGTATAGCGTTTATAATCTTTCATAAGAACTAAAATCCTCTAATTCAGAGCCTGCAAAGATGGCAATAGAAATGATGTTAAAAAAATCGAATGATGAGTGCAGGGTATGCAGTTATCAGATTAAGGATAGGTAGGAAAAACTACATAGAATTCTGTGTATCCTTCCGGGGTTGTAAGCAAGCCTACCTTACCACCTAATTTCTCAGTGGCAATTTTGGTGATGTAGAGTCCAATACCTCCAGTCTCTGAGCGTTCGGATGCGCGTGAAAACATTTGGAATAATTTTCCCGGACTTGATTCGCTAATACCTATTCCATTATCGATGATGCGAACCTTTACAAATCCATCATCAACCGGATCAATAATTATGTTTACAAATGAATCAACACGAGAGGAATCATTATAAAATTTGATAGCGTTGTCAACTAGATTTTCTAAAACAATACGAACCAGCTCCCGATCAGAATGAATATGGGTATCTGGGCTTATGCTCTTTTTGATTGTAAGATCCAATGGAAGTCCTTTTTTCTTCTCCAGTAGTAACACATCATTTAAAATCTTTTCAAACTCAATTTTTTCAATACTAAGTTTTGAGTTGTTGATTTGGTTAATGATAACCAAACGAGTTAAAATAGAATTTAGTCGCTCGGCAGTTACATCGAGCTTGCTGAGGTAACTAAGGGCAAGCGGATCTTTTACGTCAAGCAAAGCAACATTGCATATTCCTTTTAAGCTTGCTAATGGCCCGCGAATATCGTGTGAAGTTTTATATATGAAATTATCGAGTTCGGCATTTACCTGTTGGAGTGATTGATTGGCACGTGCTAGATCTTCTGTTTTACGCTCTACTTCTATATCCAGTTCTTTGTTTTTATCTCCCAGAGCCTCGTTTTGCTGTTGGATGATTTCTTTCGCTTCTGAGAGTTTGGCATTAACCCGCTTGATATTTCGGTTGCCTCGCTGTAGTACTAAAATTAGCAAGCCCGCCAGGAATGAAATGACAGCAATGGCAACGTTTAAATCGCGCTGTTGATCGATTATAACTTGCTTTGATTTTATAGTTGCTATGTTTTCTCGTTCTTCGTAGTTGGTTTGGACTTTTGCGATATTCTTAACCAAGTCTTCACCAATCAAACTGTCTTTTAATTGAATATATCGTTGTTGGTAAAAAGATGCTTTTTCATAGTTACCAGTTGTGTTAAATAATGACGAATACTGTTTATAGATAGCCATAAGTAACTGAGAATATTCGCCAGGCTTTGCTTTACTTTCTGCCTCTTCTAAATTTTTAGTTGCATTCTCAAAATCCTTTTTATTAATATTGATTCTGGCCAAATAAATAAGGTTTTCAGCTTGCCATCTAGAATCGTTTATTTTGTTAGCAATGGTCAATGATGATAAGAAGCTCTGTTCAGCATTTTGAAAATCATTTTGTTTGAAGTAAGAAATACCAATACCAAACTCACCCTCTTCAAGAATCTCATTGCTACATTTATCTTGACATGTAGCGAGGCCTTCTTTTATATATTTTCTTCCTTCTTCAAATTTCTTGAGTTGATTATAACATAATCCGATATTGATCAGTAATCTATCTAAGTCGAACTTATCGTTAGAAGTGTTTTTTGCATCCAGGGCTTTTTCATAGTATTTAAGCGCATTTTCATAATTTCCTAGTTTAAAATAAACAAGGCCAATATTATTTAATGCAATGCTAATTTCATCTAATTTTCCATCTTTCTCTCTTAATACAAGCGATTCAAAGTTATATGCCAGGGCTTTATCATAGTTAGCGAGAAACGTATTAGTTACAGCCAATCCATTGAAGATAGATTTTAATTCATCATTGAACTTATGCCGTTTTGCGATAGGTAGCATCTTCTCATAGATAATGATGGATTCATTTTGCCGACCAACTCTCCTCAATAGTATTCCTGACAATCTTCCTGATCTTACAATTTTTAAACTATCACCAAGAGCCTTGGCAAGTTCGTGTGCATCTTCAGCATATTTAAGTGAAAGGTCTATGTTCGTACTTATCAGATTTCTAGAAAGAGCAAATAAGGTTTCAAATCGATCAATATCAGACTGAGTTGACAATAATATTGTCAACGAGTCAATACTCTTCTGATTTTGCGCTATGCAAATTCCAGAAATGGAAGAACAGAATATTGCAACGAATGAAACAGACTTCGAAAAGTTTAAAAAGTTTTGGTACACAGGTGATTTTCCAAATTTTAATGATCAATAATTCCAAAAAAGATCAAGCAACTTTGACCTACAATTTAAGAGTCGGAAACATATATAAAAATTTAAACCCCATAAAACCATGAAAAAAATTATCTACACTCTTTTAGTCGCTTTCGCTTGCTCATTAGCTTTTACTTCATGTACAGAAGAAGAGGTTACTCCTACTTCTGAATTATCTGGAGATGGCGGTGGAGCCAGTGATCCAGTTAAATAATTAAGGCAAAAACTTTCAACACATTAATATTTGAACCTTATGAAAACTAAAATTATAATTCTCATCGCTATTTCTGCAGTTGTTACTTTGTCTTTCACTTTTGCTTCAACTAAAAGACAGGCAACTTCTTCAAATTCTAATCAGTCAGCTAAAGAGGCTCCAATAGGTGGTTTTGCATTAGAAGATAAGCTCTAGTCAACCATATAAAAGATTTTAATTCAATAGATCATTACCTAAAATGGTCATGGTCTATTGAAGTTTCTACCTATCATTTTTCAAGGCAGTTATATTAAACAAAGAATGCAGGTTGTTACATTGTGATCCATGTTCAGTTCAAGCATAGATCCGCTGGTATCACATTGCAAGCTCTGGATTAATTAATGCAAACTACCAGAAAGGAGGAAGATATCTTTCATTCGTTTCTCAATAATGATGATGCAATAACTTGCTATGGAAGATTAGAAATCGTGTAAATGAGCCGTATAACCCATACTAACAATACAAGAAGGTTTTATTCTTGATTTAATGGGTCAAATCTTGGTTACCTGATGAATGTTGACACAAATTCTATCGATCAATCGAGGTTATTGCCGATGAACAAAGAAATATAGGTTTAAAAATTACCCTCAAATCTTCTTAATGTGTGTAATAGGATAACCTAAAGTATCACTTTAAGTTGAATAACTTTCAATTTTGGTTAAAACCTTACATCATAAAACTGCCCTTTCCAGAGCGTTTTCTTTATGTGCCACTCGAGGTTTTAGCTCTAATGTCTGGAACATCTGATTGTCTTTGATATATCCAGGATTAGCCGTTGTCAACAATTTATCGCCAGCAAAAATGCTATTAGCACCTGCCATAAAGCATAAAGCCTGCTCCTCCATATTCATTCTAACACGACCTGCAGATAGTCGTACCATCGCTTTGGGCATAATGATCCTTGCCGTAGCAATCATTCTTACCATTTCCCAAATGGATACCTTTTCTTGGTCTTCCAGCGGAGTACCATCAACAGGAACGAGGGCATTAACCGGAACAGATTCCGGATGTTCAATCAGGTTTGATAATGTATGGAGCATTCCAATTCGATCTTCTTCCTTTTCTCCCATACCAATAATGCCTCCTGAACAAACCGATATTTTAGCCTGTCTTACATTTTCTAATGTTTCCAATCTATCATCATATGTACGTGTTGATATGATATCACTGTAAAATTCCGCGCTGGTATCAAGGTTATGGTTATAGGCATAGAGACCAGCATCTTTTAATTTCTGGGCCTGATCCGGTGTAAGCATTCCTAGTGTACAACAAACTTCTATACCCATTGCACTTACACCCTTCACCATTTCAATTACATTATCGAAATCACGATTATCTCGTACTTCGCGCCAGGCGGCTCCCATACAAAATCGCGTGCTTCCAGATTCTTTAGCATCGCTAGCTTTTTGCAATACTTCACCAACCTCCATCAACTTATGAACTTTCACATCCGTGTGATAACGGGCTGCTTGAGGGCAATATGAACAATCCTCAGGGCAACCACCAGTTTTAATAGAAAGCAGTGTACAAACCTGTACTTCTTGTGGATCATGAAATTCGCGATGCACCGTAGCGGCCTGATAAATAAGATTGAGAACAGGTTGATTAAATAAACTGGTTATTTCCTCTCTCGTCCAATTGTTGCGTATAGAA
This sequence comes from Chryseolinea sp., assembly GCA_036787535.1. Lineage (GTDB taxonomy): Bacteria > Bacteroidota > Bacteroidia > Cytophagales > Cyclobacteriaceae > Chryseolinea. The sequence goes on along the minus strand of DAIQPD010000034.1, from coordinate 6,532 downwards.
GTCATATTGGTTCTTATGATTGCTAGTGGATATTAAATTCAAAAGGCATACGTGCCTGCGCACCTTGAAATGATTTTATTCTTTGAAGTTGTTGAAACCAAATGTAATGCTCACCTAACTCTGATTTGAGGGCATCTGTCTTTGAGTTCTCTTGCAGCTTTGACATGAACTCTTCTAAAAATGGCTTTTGGGCGGGGTAAAAACGAAGCTTATAATCACTGCTGATACCTGCTTTGTCTGCCGCGATTTTCACAGCATCGTCAAAGCCTCCCAGAACGTCCACCAATTTTCTTTCAGTGGCCTGTGATCCTGTCCACACTCTGCCAGAGGCAACTTTTTTTATTTCATCTTTCGACACGTTCCTGCCATCTGCTGCTTTACCTGTAAACAATTCGTAATGTTCATCCAAATTGGTTTGCCAATAATTTTTTTCCGCCTCATTTAAGGGTCGGGTAACCGTAAACATTTCTCCGAATTCACCGGTCTTTACTTCATCGAATGTGATACCGATTTTATTTCCCAGAAAACCACTCATATCGAACATCATTCCGAAAATACCGATCGAGCCGGTGATGGTATGTGGTTGTGCTACAATCGTATCGCATCCCATGGATAGGTAATATCCTCCTGATGCTGCATAGTCAGACATTGAGGCGATTACTGGTTTTTCTTTCTTCGCTAATTGAATTTCACGCCAGATCATATCAGATGAACGAAACTCACCTCCCGGTGAATTGACACGAATAATAATGGCTTTGATGTTTTTGTTTTCGCGTGCTTTGCGAATCTCCTCAACATAGGTATCTGCTCCAACAAGTTGCTGTGAATGATCACCGCTCCCTGGCATGATGGTGCCCTCTGCTACGATAACAGCAATTTCATTCTTCGAACTTTTATAGTTTGAAAATGATTTTCTGTATTTTCCGTAAGAGATAAAATTAATTTTAGAAGACGGTTCAATATTAAGCTTGGTCTTTATTGTTGTTTCAAATTCATCCTGATACAAGAGTGAATCGATCAATCCAAACTCTTTTGCAAGCGATGCATTTCGAACCAGCATCTTATCCGAAATTTCCTCTAATCTTTCTTTTGATACGCCTCGTTCTTCAGAAATCTGAACCAGCATGTAATCATAAATAGAGTTGGCCAGTTCGGTAAGCTGCAGTTTATTTGCCTCACTCATTTTATCGAGCAAGAAAGGTTCTACAGCACTTTTAAATTCTCCTACACGGAATACCTGCGGTTTAATTTCTAACTTATCAAAAAGGTTCTTATAGAAAGAAACTTCAATTGTCATTCCATTAAACTCCATTTCACCTTCAGGATTGAGGTACACTTTATCTGCAGCAGTGGCCAGGTAATATGCACCCTCTGACATTACCTCTGTGTATGCAACGACCCACTTCCCACTTTGTCTGAAATTGATTATTGATTGGCGTATTTCTTCCAACGTTGAGAAGCCAGTTTGAGGATAGCTGACATCGAGGTAAATGCCTTTGATCTTGTCATCAGACTTAGCATGATCTAGAGCTTGTTTCAATTGCATTAACCCTATATTCGGTATTTCGCTACCCAATACAGGTAGGCCAGCAAATGGATCCTCTAATTGAAGCTCGGTAATTTGTGCATCCAGCTTTAAATGGAGAACGGAATTATCTTTTACAATAATCTCTTCACTTGATGAAAGACTTGCAACTAATACGAGGAAGAAAATGAAACCAACAAAAACAAAAGCAACCATCGCAAGGAAGGCTGCAAAAAAAGTCTTGAAAAAACCCATACTATTTAGTTAAGTGACAAAATTAAGTAATACCCTTGGAATAAAAAGGTAGTATGTTTATCATCGGTATAATTACATGAACAATAGGATTTTTCTTTTGTTGGGAACTAATTTGGGCGATCGGAAGATTAACCTTGAGCTCGCCATTGATGAAATAGAAAAATTAGTGGGTGCTATTGTGACAAAATCGTCAATTTATAAAACAGCAGCATGGGGAAAATTGGATCAGCCAGAGTTCTACAATCAGGTGGTGGAGGTAGACACTAAGATTAATGGTCTTCAGATATTGGAAAAGATCTTAGGTATTGAAATATCCCTTGGCCGTGAGCGAAAAGAGAAATGGGGTGAACGCCTGATTGATATTGATATTCTTTTAATAGGTGATAGGATTATTCAATCTGAGAAATTAGTAGTTCCGCATCCTCAGTTAGCCAATAGAAAATTCACGCTTATTCCTCTGGCTGAAATTGCATCAGATGTTGTTCGTCCTATTTTAAATAAAAGTATTGCAGAACTTCTTGAAGAATGTGTTGATCCATTGGAGGTATATAAACTCGAATGATTTTTATAAACTCATCACCTCTGCTTCAGGAGAAATTTTCTTGACCAATCCCTGAAGTACTTTTCCAGGACCACATTCAATAAATGTTTTGCCTCCATCTTTGACCATGTTTTGAACAGACTGTGTCCATCGAACAGGAGAGGTAAGTTGGGCTATTAAATTTTGTTTAATGGTTTTCGGATCTGCAGTGGGCAATGCATTTACATTTTGGTAAACAGGACAAATAGGTTGGCTAAACATTGTGCCTTCGATCGCGGCAGCAAGTTCTTCGCGTGCTGGTTCCATTAATGGAGAGTGAAAAGCACCACCTACCTGCAATGGTAATGCACGTTTTGCTCCAGCGGCCTTCATTTTTTCGCATGCTATTTCGATTCCCTTCATTGATCCGGATATAACGAGCTGACCCGGACAATTATAATTTGCAGCAACAACCACTTCATCAATGGATGCACATATTTCTTCTACTATATTATCCGCCAATCCTAAAATAGCAGCCATCGTTGAGGGATTTATTTCGCAAGCTCGCTGCATGGCAATGGCTCTTTTGGAAACTAATCGAAGGGCATCTTCAAAGGTTAATGTTTTATTTGCAACAAGGGCAGAGAACTCACCCAGAGAATGTCCTGCTACCATATCCGGTACAAATGTGTTGCTTGATAATGCTATGGCAACCGAATGGAGAAAAATAGCGGGCTGTGTTACCTGGGTTTGCTTTTGTTCATCGGCAGAACCAACGAACATGATGTCCGTAATTTTAAAACCCAGAATATCATTGGCCTGATCAAACAACTCTTTGGTATTAATATTTGTCTCATAAATGTCTTTACCCATACCGGTAAATTGTGCGCCTTGTCCAGGGAAAATATAAGCCTTCATAGCGGAATTTTTAAAAACCAAAAGTAACTAAAAGTTGAAGGATGTTGAATGAATCGGTGAAAACTTAGTGTGACTTTAGAAATCAGCAAATCTTGCTCTAAGCTGAGGAGTGGGGATCATGCAACGATCTTGTTTACCAAAAAAAGTATAACGGTATCGTGCAATAAGATTATAGATGCCATCACGAATAAATCGAGGAACAACTTTGAAAACAGTAAGGTAAGACCATATTCCATTCAGATGACTTGCGATTTTTAAGGCTGCATCACTTCGTTGCAAAGCAATACAATGATCAATGACAACAATACTTTGAAGAGACTGGGGATCAAGCCCTGCCTTTATCAATTGTGCTTTTCCAAAAGTTGATTGAAGTGAGGCGAAGATAAATTTCTCTTCCGGATCTCGATTAATAATAAATTGAACCGCTCCATTGCACAGATTACAAACGCCATCGAAGAGAATAATGATTTTCTGATTGACTTCTATCGAAGCAGGTGTATCCATCCTTTAAAAGTTTTAACTTCTTTTGCCGGATCCACAGTGTCAAAAGTTACCTCGGCTACATAATAATAAACCGCTGGATTTAATTCGTTACCCTTATTATCTTTTCCATTCCAATCAATGTAAATTGAATTTACCTCATCGCTGATGTGTCCTTCATAGTCATATACCTCCTTGCCCCACCGATTATATATTTTTGCCTTAACACTGATGACAAACCGTGCACATTTAGATATATCAATACAATTGGCTTCACCACAATTCTCTGAATCTCTTGCGCTGTAGGCACTAAACCTATCGTTGAAATCATCCTCGTTAGGTGTAAATACATTTGGCAATTCGTAATACGGGCAATTGTCAATACAAAGTTCATTGCTTTGTTCTCCTTCATTACCGGATCGATCAACTGCTGTAATTTTGTAACATCGTGCAAAGGATAGAAGATTTGAATCCAAATAAAATGTGTCTTTAACATTAGCGATTTTAGTAAAGACATCACCCACTCTTGAGGCTGCGTATACATTGTAACTACTTACATCACTTCTACACTCGGCATCTGTTGGTTTGTTCCAGAAGATAGTATTGCTATAGGTGTCTCTATCGCATTGCGTATCTTTTGCCAGAAAATCATTGCAATCAATAAAATCCAATGTGCTGCGTAGAGGAGGCAAAAGTTGACACGGAGGTTCATCGTCTCCGGTCTGGGCGCAGATTACTTGTGAAAAATTTTCTAATGGTGTAATAATTTTCGGATTGCCATAGCCTCCTTTTGTTTGGACACGGTAACAATACACCTTATTATCTTCAAGGCCTTCATCTGTATAGCTAAATCCATTTGCTGTTACATCCACACTGGCGATCGGAACGAATGCTTCTGGTGCGTCACCTTCATTACCACGAAATAATTCATGGGTAGGGTATTGTGGTATTATATTCGACCAAGGAACAAATGCACTCCAACTCAATTCAATTTTCCCGGTTTGTGATTTCGTTTCAAGCCGCACAGAAGATGCAGTTGCCGATGTTCCCACCCAAGTATTGGTTGGTGTATAAGCGGCTATACTATAATTGTAGAAATTCTCCTCTGTGTTGAGTCCTTTATCGATAAAGGTGGTATCATTAACGAAAACTCCGAGGGAGGTCACATCGGTAGAATCGTTACCTCGTGTCGAACCAACAGCACGATAAACTTCATAATGATAGGGTGGGGGAAACTGAATAATATTGGCATCAAATGGTTTTTGCCAACGGATCCTAATTTCTCCAGTCGATAAATCGGTTTTGTCTACCGATACATTTGTAATGACTGGAACATCTGCAAGTATAGGTCCTACACAAGTATCTAACGAAACATAACTTTCTCCACCTCTTGGTAGAGGAAATATTGCAACAAGTCTATAGCAATATCGCGCACCGGGTGCCAGGCCTTTACCTCCATTATTATCTGTATAGGTATTAGTTGTTTTTGAAGGTACTGTAGCAATAAGGTCATATCCTAAAAAGTCAGGCATACCAGTTTGACAATTATCGGGTTCGAAAGGAAACTCGCCCACTCTTCGCCATACTTGCATGGTCTCTGCGTTTTGACAGAAATAAGGTGACCATTCTAATTTTGTTTCGCGTTTATTCAAATCCAAAATAGGTTCTTTCCATTCAGGAGCGGGACCAACTACTTTAATAAACCAGGTTTTAAATGTTGCTAAATTAACACCACCATTGGCCGGCTGATCTGTAATTTTAAAGGTCACCTGGTAAGGTTGGTCTTTAACATGAGCACAGGTTGTGTTCCATTCGAAAGAGAGATTTCCATTTATTGGATCAATGACTCTAAAAATTGGGGGATTGGGGCTGTATGTAGCTGGTGATTGCGCGCTTGGAAAATTGAAGATTTCTGAAAAGGCTTCAATTTTAACTTTATCGTTATCGGGGTCTAATCCAAAAATAGTAGCATTTAATACGGTTCCCGCTACAATACAAGTATCATTTGGTATTATTAAATCCGGCCTTTTGTTATCGCAATCTTCTACAATGATTTGCATATCGCGTCTTACAAAACCAATTTGTCGCCAGATGCCATCACGCAGTTTTCGCCATTCTCTTATTTCAAAAGCAATGTTATACTCTCCAACTTTTCCTGGTGCATTCCAGGTAATGGTTCCAGAAATAGGATCCTGAAAGAATTCTGGCTCGCCATCTTGATCTTCTTGTCCATTTGCAAAATCGGTATAAAACTCCTGACTGTCTGGATCTCTATAGTTAAAAACATTTACTCCGGTTTCCTGATTAGGTGTAACTAAAGCATACGAGAGACTATCGCCATCCGGATCATAAGCACCTGGATTGTGAAACCATGCTGAACCTACGCATGCTCTGTCAATGGGTGGAATCAATAGATTAGGTGTATTCGAACAACCAACAAAGGGATCCAGATTTACAAAGGTTTCAAGGTAAAATTGGGTGTTAACTGACTGATCCATATTTAACACACCTTGATTTCGATTAGGCTCCCGATAACTGATTTTATACGAGGGCAGAGCACCACTATATTCGTGGAGAATGGTATAGGTAGCACGCGCTATTTTTCGTGCAGCATCAATAACGGTATAGGTAGAAGAAAAGCCAGGTCCGGAAGGTGTGCTGTTAGGCCCTATTTCAGGCACCAGAACAGAGGGTGAGCCATCCCCAAAATTTAAAAGATCGCCCTCGCTTAGTTTACTTCCTCCAAAAACCACACTGCTTTCGGTATCTACATACACAGTTATTGTAATTCGAAACAACCGGCTATTGCAATTATCCCTGGTCGCTACGATATC
>DAIQPD010000222.1:0-6682 GCA_036787535.1 Chryseolinea sp. | reverse complement strand
TCGATAACTGTTGTCCTCATGGCATGCCACATCACAATGAGTCGGTTTACATACGGGGATGCTTGGCGACCAGGGCCAACGCTAATGATGCGGTTTGTGAAAGGATCAATCTCGCGAGAGTCATAACCAGCGCTTTGCATGGCCTTGATTACATCATTTGCCATACGATCACGGCCAATATTTCGAAAAGCTCCGGCCAGGCGACCGGCAATTACGGTATGTCCTCCATCCAACAAAGTAGGAAGAACATCAGAAGCATCCCTTACCAAAGAAAGTGCAGTACGCATATCAGTTGGGTTGCTCTTATAGAAACCAGGCGAAGAATTAATCAACGCTGCGGAAAGTGAATATATCCGAATCCTTTCTTTTTCTTCCCGCTCTGTTGCTTCGGGGAGAGCAGCGTTAATATCAAAAAGTGACGTGTTGTACGGGAATTGAGTAGTGTTGTTTTGAGCCTTCGGTGACCGTATTAGTAGTTGTTGAGGTACGGTCCAGTTTCCACTATGAATCAAAAGGGATTGATCCGGTGAAAGACACCATTCTTTTCCAAAACGATCATCCAGATACGCGGCACAAAATTGCCAGAAGGAAGCATACCAGGAAGTGCTATCACCTTGCTTCTCATCTGGTTTAGAGGGTATATACCATCCCTTCATTACTTCCTGTAAAAATCCGTTTTCTATAAGTCGTTCCCGGTGAGTCCTGGATATATCCTTGGCACGAATAGCAGCCGCACCATTCTCATTTTGAAGACCCCGAAGAACTTCAAGGGATTCAGCCAATTTTTCGGAAGGAGTTGCCATCGGTAACTAGTTTAATGCGGTGTATAATAATTAGTTTATCATGTTGTACGTAATTTAGTTTATTATGTTGTGCAAAAACAAGTTTATTACGTTAATATACTTATTTTCAGGTATTTAATCGTCAAAAAGCTCCCTGATGGATCATGCACATCCGTAACTCTAAAATGAACGGAGAGTCTTGAAAAGATTCAATCCAACCTCTGATATGACTAAACTTGACACTGTAAAGACGGTAGAAGTGAATGAGAGTCCTCTGTACCATGCTTGCCAAGTTTCAGCATTGCAGAAATAGCGGTGCTCGTGGTTCGTAATTTAGTGTCTAGTGTCTTTAAGTGTCTGCCCGAACGAGGTTAGTCTATACGTTGACAAAAATTTGTCCGTTAAATTTTGTCACACTCGTCATAATGGCTTGTATAAGTGTTTCAAAACACGAACGAGCCATGAACAAACTAACGAAAGGACTCACCTATTCCTTCCACAGAAACATCGGCTGGCAGGATAAAACAATCAGGGCCTTTGTCGGCTTAACGGCCATTGTGTACGCTATTTATTTGTTCCCGTTAAATCCGGGATACACGATTGCCTTGGGCATTTTAGCAGCTGCACAGCTCTTTACTATCGCTGCCTCACGGTGCATTATTTGCTATCTCGCTGGCTCTTGCACCATCACTGGAACGGAAATAAAATTCCTTCAACGCAGGGGAATTCCGTTCGAAAAGTAATTAATAAAATTTGTCACACGTGCACATTCTTCTTGTATAACCATCATGACAAAAACACTATTCACTATTTTAATCGCAGCGTTACCTATGTATCACGTAAATGCACAAAAGCCTGAAAAAAATATTTCAGCATCATTCCCGTATGAAATGAAAGCTATTGAAGTCAACGGAATTCAACTCAAATATTACGAACAAGGCAACGGAGAACCCGTTTTGTTTCTCCATGGAATTCCTACAAGCTCGTATTTGTGGCGAAATGTAGTTCCACTAGTCGCAATCGGTAATAGAGCTATAGCGCTAGACTTAGCCGGATACGGTCAAAGCGATTTGCCAGCAAATAAAGATTACAGCTTTCAGTTGCAATACACTTACCTGAAAAAGTTCATTGAAAAAATGGAGTTACGAAATGTGACGCTTGTTGTAAACGATCTTGGCTCTGCTTTAGGAATTAAGTATGCCGTTGAGCACGAGAATAATGTAAAGGCGATAGTGATGATCGAAAGTGTCTTCATGCCAGCTCACGATTGGCATAAACAACTTACCATGATGCAAAAGATGATGTTCTCCATGTTCAGAAAATATCCTGGAATGGCCGAGAAAATGATCGTTACAAAAAACCGCATGCCTGATATGGTATTGAAAATGGGAACATCAAGAAAGCTATCAGCAAACGAAAAAGAATTTTATCTCGAACCCTATAAAAATAGTGTAGAACGAAGACGTGTCTATCTTTCCGGACCTGGTCCTGCAACGTTTCAAAAGAAAGGCCTATCACAAAATCCTGGAGACTTCTCCGATGCACTCGATCAAAATGCAAAAGGGCTATTAAGTTTTTCAAAACCTATTTTGTTGCTCTATGCAAGTCCAGGGTTGATAGTACAGAAGGAAGCAATTCAATACGCCAAAGTGAATTTTAAAAAATGTACAATTGTAAACATTGGTAAGGGGAAACACTTTTTGCCAGAAGATCACCCCAGCCGAATTGGCAATGAAATCAATTCATTTTATCAAACAACTCTAAATAAAACAAATATGAAACAAGTAAGTATTACTAAGTCAGTGAACGCATCAGCGGAAGAGGTATGGAATATTCTGCGAACAGGAACAGACCTTGACAAATGGATTCCCTTTATCTCTACCTGCAAACTTGAAGGCAAAGGTGTTGGGGCAAAGCGAGTATGCACAACTGCCGATGGCAAAGTCCTGAAAGAAACAATTCTTCTTGTCGATGAAGGCAATCGCATCTTCAAATACAGAATTGATGAGCAAGACGTACTGCCCACTAAAAATTATGTAGGTACAGTGTCGGTTAAAGATAGTATGGGCAAAACAGAAGTGATGTGGGTAGCGGATTTTGAAATGACAATGGAAGCTGCCTGGCCAGAAGTAGAGAAAGGCCTTACTAACTTGCTTACCGAAGCCATTTCAGGTCTGGAGACAGCAGCGAAAATGAATTGACAATTTGGGGAGGAGGATACAAACCCCCTCCTCCTTACTTACCTTTATGCTCATGGAAAATCCTTTCTCTAAAACCAATTACAATGATGCTACCGACACAGCATTGATTGAGTCCATTTTAAATGGTGATAAAAAGTCGTTGGACCTTTTGCTGCAACGTCACCAGAACTTTATTTATAATGTAGCGCTGAAAATGCTCAACAACATTGCGGATGCAGAGGATGTGACACAGGAAATTCTAATCAAGATTTTAACGCAGCTTTCCAAATACGATAAAACGAAAGCCCAGTTCAGAACCTGGTTATATCGAATAACATTCAATCACATACTTAACCTCAAGAAAAACCAATATGAAACCATAGTAACGGATTTTAGTGTTTTCTTCAATTACATAGACAATGCTGCCACGCTTGAACTTAGTGACTACGAAGAGCAGGAAATGAAGACGACAATTGAAGAATCTAAGATAGCGTGTATGGCAGGTATGATCATGTGCCTGGATAGAGTGCAGCGGTTAATTTATATTGTTGGAGAAGTATTTGAAATCGATCACAACCTGGCGTCCGAAATATTTGAAACCACTCCTGATAATTTTCGTCAGAAACTTTCACGAGCCAGAAAAGACCTTTATCAATGGATGCACAATCGGTGCGGGTTAGTCAATCTGAATAATCCCTGCCGATGCAAGAGCAAGACTAAAGCTTTTGTCGAGGCGGGATATGTTGACCCTAAAAACTACAAGTGGCTTTCTAACTATCATATCAAAATACATGAATTAAGCGAAACCCGATTGGACGATGTCTTGGATGAAAGAGATAAAATATACAGTCAACTTTATAGAGAGCATCCTTTCAAAACATCATTGAAAGCAAATCAGGTTCTCGATACAATTTTGAAGAACAAGCAGTTCACTGATTTGATGAGATTAAACTGAGGCATTAAAAGTACTTAAGCAAATGAAGAAAGCACTTCGAATAAATGCATTGTTCTCGGGCATATCCGGATCGGTGCTTATTCTATTTCAATCCCGAATCGCGCATCTATTTGAAATCGAAAGGTCAACTGTATTTTGGATAATCGGTGTCGCTCTCATTTTCTTCGCATCTACTATTTTCTACGAGGTTGAAAGACAGAATAAATTCAGAATACTGGATCATTATTCAAGACATGTTGTGGGTAATGGGGAGCATTTACCTGCTGGCTGCTAATCCTTTTCTCATATCACCAATGGGACACTACATTATTGCGGTAATTGCTGCCGTTGTTTTTATAATGGCAATTAATCAATCCGTTGCTTTGATAAAAGGTCGCAAATGATGACTTATACCTGATCTTGAATAACTCATGGCTCTTGGATCCTGAAGTGTTGTACAAGGGTAATCAAAAAAAAATTGGCTTGTTACATGACTATTTATTGCGGCCTACTTGATCCATACCTTACTGAAAAATCTGCTGCTGAATACCGTGATTTCTTTAAGAACTTATGAAACGAAGAGTTCTGGAATAACCAGGGATATATAATTAAATAGAGGGAATGCAACTTTAGACAAAACAACCTTATATATTTTGGACAGTTCGCTTCGTGGACAATATTTGCGGTCGTTCATGTTTACTCGAACTCGTTCAGAGGATAATATTTTAAAATGACTGCTCATTTTTCGCCTTATTTATCCTTTCTCAGTTTTAAGCGCTCCTTAATCGAATCAACTACATAATAAACCATCGGTACAAGGAATACTGTAAGAATAAGCGATGAAAGCAACCCACCGATAATAACCCAGGCTAGTCCATTTTTCCACTCACTAGCGGTTCCTTTAGCAAGAGCAATTGGTAGCATTCCTATTACCATCGATAGAGTTGTCATGAGTATAGGACGCATTCTCTCTTTTCCGGCAATGATCAATGCTTCGCTGAAATGTTTGCCTGAAGTTTTCAACTGGTTGGTAAAGTCCACAATCAGAATCGCATTTTTTGCGACCAATCCCATCAGCATGATTAACCCTAGCAAAGCAAATAAACTCAGGTTGTTTATGGTTAGATTCAGGGATAAGAAAGCTCCAATAGCCGCAACAGGTATTGAAAACAGTACGACAAATGGATAGACAAAGCTATCATAAAGTGCTACCATGATCAGGTAAATCAGTATAAATGAAATAAGGAGTACTGACCCAAGTGCACCAAAACTATCATTCTGTCTTTTTATGTCGCTGCCCCAGGTCATTTGAACTCCTTCAGGTAATGGATTTTGCTTAATGTAAGAAACCACTTCATCTGCCACCGTTCCCGAAGGTCGGCCCAGCGCATCAGCTGTTAAGGTGATAGAGGGCTGTCTATCTAATCGCTCCAATAGGGAAGGTGAATTATCTTGAATAACTTCTGCAAATTGAGACACTTCGATAGGTTGTCCATTTGGGTTAACAATGGCCAGTGAACTGACATCATCAATATTCTGCCTGTTAAAATCATCAAGCCAAATCCTTACAGGGTATTCCGTTCCTTGCTCCGTTAGCATAGCATCATCATTTCCTGTAAGTGCTGTTCGTATACTTTGACCAACGTAAGCACTGGTAAGCCCTAATCGCTGCATCCGATCCTTATCGGGAATTATCTGAAATTCCGGACTACCTTCTTCCACTGAAAGACGAACATTATCTGCTCCCGGAATTTTCTCAACGATTGACCTTAATTCATTTCCCAACTTCATCACCTGGTTTCCATCGCTTCCGCTTAACGTAATTTCGATGGGTGCCGAACGGGGCACAAGACCCAATGCAGCCATTGAATAATTGATAGCCGGGAACTCTGACTTCAACGCTTCGCGGATTTCTTTCATGAATTGCTCTGTAGGTTCATTGCCTCGTTCATTCGCAGGTTTTAACTGGATGGTTAGCTCCGATTTATTGACCGAGCCAACTCCCAAACTTCCAATGCCCGAACTCGGTCCGCCCACATTGCTAAAGACCGTTTGCACCTGCGGTTGTGCAGCAATAAAATTTTCTATTTTCTGGGTGACTATATTATTCTGTTGTACCGTGGTGGTTTTGTCAAATTCGAGGTTCATACGAAACTTTCCCTGATCTCCCGTTGCGATCAGTTCTTTTCCAATGATACCTTGCTTCATAATGCCTAACGTGATAACAAACAACATGAGGATAATGCCAGTAGTAATGAGTTTGTGATTTAATACCCACTCCAACTGCCTTCCATACCAATTAATAAACCGACTCAGCTGAAGCTCAAACCAAAGTAAAAACCGATTGAATAAATTGGTAGGCTGCAAATCTTCTGATTTCCCAATGCGCGAAGCCATCCAGGGAGTTAATGTAAAGCCAACGAGCAAACTTGTTAAGGTAGAAGTCACCACCACCACAGAAAATTGTTTGAGCATGTCAGCTACAAATACCTGTAAAAATAAAATTGGAAGAAATACAACCACATCAACTAATGTTATTGACAAGGCAGAGAAGCCAATTTCCATACGACCATCCAAGGCAGCTATTCGTTTGTTCTTTTTCATATCCAGATGTCGCTGAATATTTTCCAGTACAACTGTAGCATCGTCTACCAGAATGCCGATGATTAATGACATCGCTAGCAAAGTCATTAAATTGAGCGTGTACCCTAACAACCACATCACTGCGAATGCGGTTACCAGCGAAGTGGGTATTGCCACCAAAACGATAAGGGAGTTTCTAAAAC
>DAIQPD010000221.1:0-6707 GCA_036787535.1 Chryseolinea sp. | reverse complement strand
GCCTGTGCCCGGTCCATACCAATTCATCAATCGGGTTTCGTAATGATCCACATCGTAATATTTTAATGGCGTAACATATCCTATATATCCACCATTGAAACTCGTTACCATCGCTTGAAGATGATGTTGTTCAGCAAGCGTATCCAGTTGATAATTGAATTCACCAGAAAAATCACTTGGTGTTCCCAACATTACTACATCACCCAATCGCAAAGCATTAAGGTAAACCGGAAATTCGCCAAGCGCTGCCCAAAATAGCCAGGGTCGTATACCCCAATCTTTTGAAATTTTTACCTGTGATTCTGGAAGTATAAAACCAATATGCTCGATGATTAGCGTTGAATCCTGAACATCATGAAGTTTATTTCGGTTTGCCATAAACTGCAATGATATTTCGTTAGCCATATAGTCAATGCAATTCAACCCGAATTCAGGAGGCTTACATCCATGACTACCAACGGCTCCTGCCATAAACATGGCAAAGGTATATCCCTGTTGTTCCATTGTGTCAACAAGCTTTCCGGGATAATCGCGCGATAAGTAAATATCCCTGGAGTACAGGCAAGTGGCATGTGCTGCATGACTCATCAAAATTAATTTACTACTGTCGCTGCGATGAACTTCTATTACGCGCAGCAACGAATCAACAGGTCCGCCATCAATGATTCGATTTTTAACAACTCCACGAATGGGTACTTGCCCGACTTTCAGTGTTGATGGCAATGTGTTTTGTGTGGCACGGTGAATTGATGCAATGATTTTATCGGCAATAAAATTGACAATGGAATCTTTATATTCACCATACATAATTTGCGTTGCGCCACCGGCCCAGTGTCCGATGCTGTTGTGGGTATGGATTGCACCGAGATAGGTATTGTTGATGGTAAAGCCAATTTCCGGAAGTCGTTTCTTTAGTACTTCGACAACGGTTGGCGGAAGAATAAGAAGATCAGCACTCACAATCGCGACTTTCGATGTATTTGTTTGCACTACCATAGCGCGAACAAAAACAGAATCATGAATCCCTTCAATTAATTTTCCTTTCCTGTTTCCATATCCTGCTGTTGCTACGCGTTGCCTCGGTGTAATACTTTCTTTTGCAAAACCAATGTTGAATTTAGCCTTCGTAAGCGCAGGCGGTTTTTGAAGGAGACTATCGAGGCGAGTCATCATCTCAGCATAAAAGGGTTTCTCCTTATACGGAGTTCGATCAAGCGGTACAATTGAGATTAGTAAAAACAATATAATGACTCCAATAAATGAAGAGATGAAGATGAGAACAAAGCGTATTGTTTTTTTAACCATAAGGTGATGCAAGATAGTGTTATGAGTTCAAGGTTCCATGTTCAAGGTTCAAAGTTACCGGAACATGGAACTTCACACTAAGTCCTTCGGAAGAAAAATGGAAAAGACTGAACCAGAATCATATGTACTTTGAAAGGTAATTCTGCCGTGTAATTTTTCTACCGCTTTTTTCACGATGTATAAGCCAAGACCATTTCCTTTTGATCGATCACTGCCACGGAAATACATATCAAAGATCCGGTCTTGATATTGTTCTTCAATACCTTGTCCATTGTCGCTTACCTCTATTACAATCTCTTCATTATGCTGATATGCTTTCAGGTTCACAAAACTATTGCTCCCCATTTGTTTAAAGTGAATGGAGTTCTCGACCAGGTTTTCAATCACTACATTGAGCAGCGATGGGTAGGAGTTAAAATCACAAGTGATTGCTATCTCTACATTTAACTTCATTTCTTCTTCGCGAAGACTTTCATAGAAAGTTGTAAAGACGGAATCGAATATATCTTTTATAAAGATTTTCTTCACACTCAAATGCTGTACACCAACATCGCTGATGGACTGAAGTTTCAACAGCATTTTATCAAGATTAGTTGCGGTTTGCTTTACCTTATCGAAGAGGCTTAATACATATTCATCCTTCACGGTAATTTTTGCTACCTCGGCCAATCCCATAAAGGTTGTGAGTGGTCTGCGAAAATCATGCGATGCACGGTAGAAAAATGTATCGAGCTCTTTGTATGCTTGCACTAATTCGGCCGTTCGCGCTTTAATGCTTTGCTCCAGATTTTGATTGATTTGGTAAATAGCCTGATTGCTTTCCGTAAGTTCTTCTGACTGTGATTGTATCTCTTCTTTCTGCTCTTCAATCGCTTTGTTCAATTCAATAAGAATGGAATTCGCTTCAGAAAGCTCCTGACTTTGCATTCTAATCTCTTCGTTTTGATGCGCAATTTCCAGATTGAGTCTCCTCACTTTAGAAAAGGATCTATAGTAAAAAAATGCCAGCACGGAAATCGCGAGTAAAGCAATGGATGTCACAATGATAAAAGTGCGCTGATGCTGCAGCGTAATTTCCTTTTCTTTCAGTTCTAGATTTTTAAGATTGAGCTCATAACGACTTTGTAAAGCAGAAGCACTTCCCAAAAATTTGTGATTATAGATTGAATCTTTTAGGTTTTCAAAAAGATCTGCATAGTGTAGTGCTTGCTTAAAATCACCAAGCGCTTCAAATAGATTTTTTTTGTTTTGATACACTTCAGCTAAAATCCCATTGGCGTTCAACGCTTTTGATAACGAGTCGGCTTTATTAAGGTACTGCATTGCAGCAGTATCCTTTTTCATTTCTATGAAAAGCTCGCCAAGTATTTGATACGACCAGGCAACACCATACATGTTTTTTAAAGAGTCGTCAATGCTTAAGCTCCTCAGTTGATATTCCATTGCTTGTTCTATTCGACCCTCCTTTTCGTTGATGATACCGATATAGTATAAGGTAATAGACTGCCCTTCAAAATCATTCGTTTTTTTGCTCAGTGTTAAAGCACTGTCATAGTATGTCAATGCTGCTTTATTGTCGTCAAGCTTATCATATAATGTTCCAATGGTATTAAGAGCCTGAGCAACAATTTTATCGTCTTTAAGTTTACGACCTATTGCTAATTCCTTTTGTGCATAACCAAGTCCAATCTCTGATTGATTTATAAAGTAATAAACCCGGGCAATTTTAAAGAGCGCCAGGGCCTCTTCTTTTTCAAATCCAGATCGAATCGATACAATGTTGTAAGCGCTTAAAGCATATTCTAGGCAGGATTCGTAATTTCCTTTATAATCAAAAATCCTACTGATCTCCAATATCAGTTGAATGTAGTCACGATCTGGTTCAAGTGAACTGTAATGCTCTTCGATTTCACTAAGAATAGTGTACGCTTCCTTGTATTGATCTTGCCTTAAAAGTTTAAGCACTTTATTTCGCTTCACCGTGTCCATTTCAGATTGGCTAAACGAGCTTATGCTCGAGGTCATCGCGAGGATTAAAACAACTATTTTAAAGAATGTGAATTTGTTCAACTTCACGCCATTTGCAGTGAATATAATTAAACCAATCCATTCCAATCAAGCCTCTTAAAGAAGAACCTAACTCCCGTTCGGGAAATCGATCGATTCTCAGTATTTTTACGTCCTGCCCTATACATCATAGAGGTAAAACAGAAAATACGTCATGAGCGCGGAAACTACCAGCACTGAAAAGATTGAGAAGAAACCACAGACCTTGGCTGGACATCAGGCACCTGAGCCTTATAAGCCAAAGAATAAGGTAAGGATTGTAACTGCAGCAAGCTTGTTCGATGGACACGATGCCGCCATCAACATCATGCGTAGAATTATTCAATCCACGGGTGTAGAGGTAATTCATTTGGGTCATGACAGAAGTGTTGATGAAGTTGTAAACACCGCTGTTCAGGAAGATGTACAAGCGATCGCCATGACAAGTTATCAAGGTGGGCATACAGAATACTTTAAATACATGTATGACCTCCTTCAGCAAAAAGGCGCGGGTCATATTAAAATCTTTGCCGGTGGTGGTGGGGTGATTTTGCCGGATGAAATAAAAGAGTTGATGGAATATGGCATCACAAAAATTTATTCTCCCGATGATGGCCGTGCGATGGGCTTGCAGGGAATGATTAATGATTTAATTGAGCGAAGTGATTACCCAACCGGAAAGGTAATTGACAAAGGAGAATTAACGACTGATAATCATGTTCTGATAGCACAATACATTTCCGCAGCCGAAAATTATTTTGATGATCATAAAAAAGCATTTGAAGAAATAAATAAAAAGGCAGCACTATCGAAGGCTCCTGTATTAGGTATTACGGGAACAGGAGGTTCGGGAAAATCTTCGATGGTCGATGAAATTGTAAGACGTTTCTTGATTGACTTTAAAGAGACTGGAAAAACAATTGGTTTAGTTTCAGTTGATCCATCAAAACGCAAAACTGGTGGTGCTTTGTTGGGAGATCGTATTCGCATGAATGCAATTAATAATAAACAGGTATTCATGCGCTCCTTGGCAACCCGCCAAAGCAATCTTGCCTTGTCTGCCTATGTGAAAGAAGCAATACAAGTATTGAAAGCTGCCGGATACGATTTAATTATTTTAGAAACTTCCGGTATCGGACAAAGTGATACTGAAATCTTAGATCATAGTGATGTTTCACTTTATGTGATGACACCAGAGTATGGTGCTGCAACCCAACTCGAGAAAATTGACATGCTCGATTTTGCCGATGTGATCGCGTTAAACAAATTTGATAAACGAGGAGCACTCGATGCGTTACGCGATGTGAAGAAACAATATCAACGCAATCATCAATTATGGGATAAGAAGCCGGAAGACATGCCCGTGTTCGGAACCATTGCATCTCAGTTCAATGATCCTGGTACAAATCAACTTTACAAACACATCATCGATAAAATTGTAGAGAGGACAGGAGCAAAGCTCGCCTCTACATTCACGATCACGCGTGAAATGTCAGAGAAGATTTTTGTAATTCCGCCACATCGCACGCGATACCTTAGTGAAATATCAGAAGGCAATCGAAAGTATGATGAATGGGTAAATCAACAAGCCGAAATTGCTGAAAATCTATATGCACTAGATAAGGTATCTAAATTGTTACATTCCTCTCCTTCTCCTGTGGAGAAGGAGCTGGAGGATGAGGCTACTAAAACAAAACTCAATCTCGATCCTAAAAACTTAAAGCTGATTGAAGAATGGCCAGCAAAAGCAAAGCAATACAAGGAGCCACTCTTTAAATTTAAAGTGCGTGACAAGGAAATTGCTATTCAAACGCACACCGAATCATTATCACATACTCAGGTTCCCAAAGTAGCATTACCAAATTATAGAAGTTGGGGTGATCTCTTACGATGGAGTTTACAAGAAAATGTACCCGGTGAATTTCCATACACAGCAGGTATTTATCCATTCAAAAGAGAAGGTGAAGATCCAGCGCGCATGTTTGCTGGTGAAGGTGGCCCGGAAAGAACAAACAGAAGATTTCATTATGTAAGTCAGGGCATGCCAGCAAAACGTTTGTCGACTGCATTCGACTCAGTGACACTTTACGGTGCCGATCCTGATTATCGTCCGGATATTTATGGAAAGATTGGTAATTCAGGTGTAAGCATTTGTTGTCTCGATGATGCCAAGAAATTATACAGTGGATTTAATTTAGCTGATCCAAAAACTTCTGTATCGATGACCATCAACGGTCCGGCACCGATGCTCCTTGGCTATTTTATGAATGCTGCTATTGATCAGCAATGTGAGATTTACATAAAGAATAACGGACTGGAAGATGAGGTAAGAAATAAAATCAAGTCGTTATATTCTAAAACTTCCTCGGGAGATATTCCTTCTTACCAGGGAACTCTTCCAAAAGGTAATGATGGATTAGGGTTGATGTTAATCGGAGTAACGGGCGATCAGATTCTACCAAAAGACGTTTACGAAAAAATTAAATCGGATACATTATCACAAGTGCGGGGTACAGTGCAAGCTGATATTCTGAAAGAAGACCAGGCACAAAATACCTGTATCTTCTCTACTGAGTTTGCCTTGCGTTTGATGGGGGATGTCCAGCAATACTTTATTGATCAAAACATACGCAACTTTTATTCGGTTTCTATCTCAGGTTATCACATTGCAGAAGCGGGAGCAAATCCCATCACACAACTTGCCTTTACCTTAGCGAATGGTTTCACTTACGTGGAATATTATCTAAGCCGCGGAATGGACATCAATGAGTTCGCACCAAACTTATCATTTTTCTTTTCGAATGGAATTGATCCAGAGTATGCCGTGATTGGTCGCGTGGCCCGAAGAATCTGGGCAAAGGCAATGAAGAATAAGTACAATGCAAACTCTCGTTCGCAGATGCTGAAATATCATATTCAAACCTCTGGTCGTTCGTTGCACGCACAGGAAATTGACTTCAATGATATTCGCACAACATTGCAAGCCTTGTATGCGATTTATGATAATTGTAATTCTCTTCACACCAATGCGTATGATGAAGCGATCACAACACCAACAGAAGAATCAGTTCGCAGAGCGATGGCGATCCAACTCATTATTAATAAGGAATTAGGATTAGCAAAAAATGAAAACCCATTGCAAGGTTCATTCATCATTGAAGAGTTAACCGATTTGGTGGAAGAAGCTGTGCTGACAGAATTTGACCGGATCACGGAACGTGGTGGTGTTTTAGGTGCAATGGAAACCATGTATCAACGTGGTAAGATTCAGGAAGAGAGTTTGTATTACGAAATGTTAAAACATACAGGTGAATTTCCAATCATTGGTGTCAATACCTTCTTAAGTTCAAAGGGAT
>DAIQPD010000220.1:0-6720 GCA_036787535.1 Chryseolinea sp. | reverse complement strand
AGCTAATTGAAGAATCACTGGGTAACTACGAAAACTTTATCAAAGATTATTTCCCCGCACTGAGTGAGAGGGAAAAAGCGAAGTACTGGAATACCATTAAAGGTGATTTTGAATTCTACAACACGTTGGCTTTTGGAAATCTCGAGGATTTTAAAGATTTAACCGGAAAAGTTTATAACTACCAATTGCTTACAAAAGCTTTGTTGTTAAGTTCTTCTATTAAAATCCGCGAACGGATATTAAACAGTACGGATGAAGATTTAAAAGTGCAATTCAACAACTGGGTGCAGCAAAAAGAAAAGCTCACACTGGCATTGTCCATGGGCCCGGAACAACTTATTGAAAACGAGATTGACCCTGTCGCACTACAACAAAACGTTGAGCGATTAGAAAAAGATTTGAGTCAAAAATCAGAATTATTCGGGCAGAGTTTTGAAGATAAACGCATTGTCTTTGATGATGTAAAGAAATCTCTAAAACCAAATGAGGTTGCCATTGAAATGGTGCGTTATCGTTATTTCAATCATGACTTTACGGATTCGGTTATTTATGCAGCACTATATTTGAAACCCGAACTATCCAGGCCGAAAGCAATTATCTTAAAAGATGGTCAACGAATGGAGAGTCGGTTTTTTAAGTTCTATCGAAATGCCATCACAGGCAAAATTCCAGATGGAATTTCGTATGGCGTTTTTTGGAAACCCATCAATGACGAGATCGGTCAGGCCGCTACAATTTACCTTTCGGCCGATGGTGTCTACAACCAAATCAATCTCGAAGCCATTCCAACACCCGATGGTCGATACGTAATCGACAACTCAAACATTGTATTAGTAAGTAACACCAAAGATTTATATATCAAAAAGATAAAGTCTAAAGTGACATCGAATAACAATACTGCATCAATGTTTGGAAACCCTACCTTCTACCTTAGTGCTTCCGCAGATTCAAAATGGACCTCACTGCCCGGAACAGAAAAAGAAGTAGCACAACTTGAATACATACTAAAACAAAAGGGTTGGACAACTACTGAATATGTTGAAAAATTAGCAACCGAAGAGAAGGTAAAAGAACTAAACAGTCCAAAAGTATTTCACATTGCGACACATGGTTTTACAAGACCATCACAGCAGCAGACGCTTGAAGACGGATTAGAAAGCAATGAGGCAATGCTCACACAAAATCCATTAATGAGGACAGGTCTATTGTTAAAAGGCGCAGGTGATTTAATGGACAAGACTGACTATAACTACAATATGGAAAGCGGAATACTTACCGCCTACGAAGCGATGAGTTTAAATCTTGACCAAACCGATCTGGTTGTACTAAGTGCTTGCGAAACCGGGCTCGGTGATCTTGAAGCGGGTGAGGGTGTGTATGGCTTACAGCGTGCGTTCTTAGTGGCAGGTGCGAAAATATTAGTCATGAGTATGTTTAAGGTAGATGACGATGCTACTCAAAAACTGATGGTGCGTTTTTATCAGAAGTGGATCAACAGCAACAACCTTCGTCAGAGTTTTATTGAGTCTAAGAAAGAGTTAAGAACAGAATATCCCGAACCGATTTATTGGGGAGCATTTATGATGATTGGGTTAGATTAGTCAACAGTCCATGGTCGACTGTCGGCAGTGGTCCGTGGACTGTTGATAACTGTTATAGAAATACTTAAATAAATATAGATACAATAGAATGTCAGCAATACCAGTTATCACCACGCAGAATCTTTCAAAAACATATACAAACAGAGTACTCAACAACATCAACCTCGAAATAAAATCGGGTGAGATCATTGGTTACATTGGACCAAATGGTGCAGGAAAAAGTACAACGATTAAAATTCTTACGGGTATCATTCCGGATTTTGACGGAGAGGCCAGCGTCCTTGGGCTCGATGTGCGAAAAGACACCATAGAAATTAAAAGAAGAATTGGATACATACCAGAAAATGCTGCGCTGTATGAAACCCTTACTCCATTAGAGTATTTGCATTTCATCGGACAACTTTATAGTCTGGATAAAAATCAAACCAGCACAAAAGCAAACGAGTTGCTTCGCGTTTTTGAACTTGGCAACCATAGCGAATCACGCATGACTACCTTCTCGAAAGGTATGAAGCAAAAGGTATTGCTCATTGCCGGTATGATTCACAACCCATCCATTCTATTTTTAGACGAGCCCCTATCGGGATTGGATGCCAACGCTGTTATCCTCGTAAAAGAAATTCTCACGCAGCTAAAGCAAAGTGGTAAAACAATTTTCTACAGCTCCCATATTATGGATGTAGTCGAGAAAATTTCAGACCGGATCATCATCATCAACAAAGGAGAAATGATCGCCAACGGGACTTACACTGAATTAAATTCGCAAGCCAACAGCGGATCGTTAGAACAACTCTTCACAGAAATTACCGGTAACAAAGAACATCAATCTGCCGCAGGTCAATTCATCAGCATTCTTGAAAACAAATGAGCATCGAAAACATCTTATTAAAATTCCTTGATCTGATACAAGGACTATACCGCATGGCCGGAGTCGATTATGAAAAGCTACGTGCCATTGTTGCCATCAAGCTTACGATGGATAACAGACGTCAGACCATGACATTCAAGAAAAAAGAAAACCAGGAACCTGGAAATGCTTTTGCAATGACACTTCTTTTCTATTCGATTTTTGGAGGTTTCGTTGCCCTCTTTGTTTACAATATATCCTCTGTAATGGTGAGCATGATCTTTCTTTACAGCTATATTATGGTAATGGTTGCAATGACATTGATTACAGACTTCTCCTCCATTCTGCTTGACACCAGCGACAATACAATCATTCTTCCCCGACCTGTCGATGGACGAACGTTATTTATTGCACGGCTTACTCACATCATGCTTTATCTTGGTCAGCTTACACTTGGCCTTTCACTTATTCCTTCCATTACAATCGGAATCAAATTTGGTGGAATTTTTCTAGTTGCTTTTCTTATCCTAATTGTGTTCGCAGTATTCACCGCTTTACTAATTACCAATGCTACCTACCTGCTCATCATGCAGTTTGCCAGTGAAGAGAAACTAAAAAACGTAATCAACTATTTCCAGATCATCATGGCCGTTGCCATTATGGGTGGATATCAATTACTACCCCGCATAATGGGCCGTTTCGAATTAGAAGACTACGTGTTTGAAATTGAATGGTGGAGTTATTTGATTCCACCGATTTGGATGGGCAGTGCTCTGGAAATGATCCATTACCAACTGTTCGATATACCCCACTTTATTTTAGCTGCATTGTGCTTCATCATTCCGTTAAGTGGTTTGTACATTACAAATCAATATCTCACCCCTATATTTAATAAGAAGCTGGGCGTATTGGGAAGTGCAACTGAACAACCTGCGAAAACAAAAGAAGAGAAAACACAAAAGAGCAAACTGCTTGAGAACATAAGTTTACGGGTAACAACCAATTCATTTGAGCGTGCCGCATTTGAATTGGTTTACAAAATTTTAGGTCGTGATAGAAAAATAAAACTTAAGATCTATCCTGCCATTGGATACGTTCTGGTTTTTGGCCTGGTGTTTATGATTCGCGGGAAAGATGATCTCACTACACTTTGGAATAATTTACCGAACACACAATACTATTTTGTGCTGATATATCTCACCTTCATGATTTCACAAGTTGCTTTATACGAAATACCATACTCAGATGATTTTAAAGCGAGCTGGTTTTATTCTTCAGCACCTGTAGATCGGCCAGGTGAAATTCTTTCGGGAATGGTAAAGGCTATTTTCGTAAAACTCTTTTTGCCAATTTATATCGTAATTTCTGTGTTGGTTATTTTTATTTGGGGGCTTGGTGCATTGGACGACATTCTGTTCGGACTTCTGAATAACTTTCTTATCCTACTCATCATTGCATCTATCGGTAAACGTATTCTTCCCTTGACGATGACACCCAGTGCAAAAAATCAGACTGGAAATTTTTTACGAGGTATGCTCATGCTACTCTGCATGGCACTGCCTGGTGGACTTCATTACCTACTCAGCAAATGGCCTTTGATTCTCATTGGCATGATACCTATCCAAGCTGGTACAATCTATTTGATCCTGCGATCATATAAAGCGACAAAATGGAGTGCTATTCATTCCTGATAAAGCCTTGAATACACTAATGCACAAAGTTCCACAATATGTTAATCACAGATAACGATTAACCATTGACGGTTAACTTTAATTACTCCTTAAACCGAAGTTTAAAAAACAAAAGTGTTGACGCCAGCATCAACGTCATAAAGTTAGCAGCAATAACAGGAATGTCGTGCATCAGAATACCATAGGTAAGCCAAAGTACTACGCCCGCACAAAAAAGAGAAAACATACCCAGCGAAAGATCTTTCGCAGAGCGGCTCTTCCAGGTCTTAATTACTTGCGGCAAAAAAGCGATGGTAGTAAGCATACCCGCTGCCAGTCCAAGAAGTTGTATCGTGTTCATAAGGTTCTTTTATAGTTAAGAGTCATAACTACAACTCTAACACGACAAAGGTAAAGAAACGTTTCAGCGATTAGCCATTCATGTAATTTTATATGTGCGAATGACGCCTAAATCGTTTGCGAAAAAAAACTGACCGAAATGCAGTGTGCTGGGATGTGTTCCACTTCAAATCTAAAATAATTTAGTGTTGACCGATTGTGTCTTACGAAATTCTGTTCAATTCATACAATACAGTTTTACATTCAGGATTTAAAGAAATACAACCCGATGGATTATGTGCGATTAAATCGATTGGCATAAAATCTTGATACCGAATTATAATACCATATGTGAATACTACTTAGGATTGTTAACAGGACATTCGCAGTTGTCTTTCTTGAGGAGAAGAATCTGTCGAATTCCATCATTTCCTGTTAGTAAAAACATCATCCGGAAATGCAATACTTAAATCAGAAATAAATCCATGGATGAGTTGATTGGATGCCCTGAGACGATAAGGATAAATTGGACGATATTACGTCCACCAGAAGACGGGATTCTTACCACAATTCCTTAAAGTATTTCAAAAAACATTTAAATATCCTATCTTCAGGACTTCTTTTAAATCAATCCATTATGAAAAAATTAATACTCGTTTGCCTGATTGCAGCAATAACTTCGTGTAGCTCTGTAACTATCGGTTATGATTATGATAAAGCAGCTGATTTTACAAAATACAAAACGTATGCATTCACTGAAGACGCCTTGAACCTTCCCGTAGATCAATTAAATCGTGACCGTATTTTAAGAGCGGTTGAAACTGAAATGACCGCAAAGGGTTTTAGTAAGTCTGACAGCCCTGATGTCTTAATCGACCTACAGGTGAAAGCTAAACAGGAAATGGACGCCACTGCAACCAACACAGGAGGAGGTATGTATGGTGGACGATATGGTTTTGGAGGAGGGTATGGCTATGGTGGCACAACCCGTATAGACTATAACGAATACACCGTAGGCTCACTGTTTGTTAATATGGTTGATAAATCAACTGAAAAAATTGTCTGGCAGGGTCGCGGCAGTAAAACGATTAATGAAAATGCATCTGCAACCCAACGCGATACCAACATTACCAATGGTGTGAAACAAATTTTTACCCAATACCCTCCAAAAAAATAACAATAGAATCCTCTAAAAAAGACCTGTCTATCCGGCAGGTCTTTTTTATTTATACAGCTCGGTCATTCCAGAACACCTTACCCCTGATGGCTAAAGTCGATCACTTCTTTCTACTTAATCGTGATCATGACTTTCCGAATCCAGAAATCCATTTTGAAAATAAAGAAGATTACCTTGTCCAATAAAACAAAGTTGTTAATATCTTGTATCTTAAGAAGTTCAACGGCTATATTTCCTTATGAAAACAGAAGCCGGCCCTCAAAAAAAGAAGTGGTCTATTAAAAAAAAGTTGGCGGTTACGATAGGCGCTGTTTTAGTTACTTGTTGCTTTCTACTATACCTCTATTTCAACAGGCTTCTCTCCATTGCCTTGAAGACAACCTTTGAATCCAGCGTTGTCTCAGATGTGTACGATTTAGAATTTAAAAACCTACAGGTTAACATTTTTGAAGGCAATATTCGCCTGAGTGATGTAACCATGGTGCCCCACGAAAAACCGCGCAAAGATTATCCATATATCAATAGTTTCTTTCGGTTCAAGACCGATAAACTCGTCCTTAAGAACGTTGAAATTTTCACGCTTCTTAAACAACAAAGACTACGACTGGAAACAATTTCGATTACAAAACCTGAAATCGAAGTAGTGCTTGCGGGCAAAAGACACATCATCCTGCCATTTAAAGATTCGACAGCTGTAGCTAAAAAACCGAAAGAGAAGGGCAAGAAATTAATTGGCTCCTTCTTCCTGAAAGAGTTTCAACTCATTGATGCTGCCTTTCATTCAACAAACGAATACCAGCAAAGGGAATTCAATGTTCAGAATCTGAGTATCTCCATTTTTGACCTTCTTCTCAATGAAGACCCCGGTCAATATGAAGCATCATTTAGCAAGGTCAATCTTGCTATCGGAAATTTTGATGGGTATCTGAAAAAAGGTGCGCTCCAAAAAGTAAGCTTCAAAGATTTCAACATTGGAGTTGACTCTCTTTCTATGAATATGGCGATTGATACATTGATATATCGATTTCATGATTTTAATGCAGGTATGCGAGCACTTGATATTCAAACGGCTGACAGTACCTTTCA
>DAIQPD010000219.1:0-6722 GCA_036787535.1 Chryseolinea sp. | reverse complement strand
TGCGTTTTGCTGCCTCCTTTACCCATGCCTCGGAGTAACCATCACCTTCAAAACGAACATCCTTCGACTCCTTAATGTATTTACGAAGCACACTAACAATTGCCAGACGCTTCTCTTCACCTTTTTCAATTTCCTTCGTAACCGCTTCATGGAATTTCTCCAATTGATCAGCTACCACAGTATTCAATGCTGTCATTGCTGTTCCACAATTGTCGCTGCTACCTACTGCACGGAATTCAAATTTATTTCCTGTAAAGGCAAAAGGTGAAGTACGGTTACGATCGGTAGCATCCAAAATAATTTCCGGAATCTGATCAATACCAAGCTTCATATACATGTTGTCCCCTTTCTCGATTTTTACATTTCCTTTCTTCTCTAACTCATCCAACACGGCTGTCATCTGCGAACCAATAAAGGTCGACATAATTGCAGGAGGTGCTTCGTTAGCGCCAAGACGGAAATCATTTGCAGCAGTCGCGATGCTGGCACGTAAAAGTTCGCCATGCTCATGAACAGCTTTAATAGTTGTAACGAAGAAAGTAAGGAACATTAAATTATCACGGGCGCTGCTGGTCGGTTGGAATAAATTCACACCCGTATCGGTAATCAACGACCAGTTATTATGCTTACCTGATCCATTCAATCCTGCGAAAGGCTTTTCATGGAAAAGTATCTTCAAATCATGATTTTCAGCAACACGGCTCATCACATCCATCATCAATTGGTTGTGGTCGTTCGCTACGTTTACTTCTTCAAACAAAGGAGCAACCTCAAACTGACTTGGTGCAACTTCATTGTGACGAGTTCTTACCGGGATACCCAACTTCCATGATTCGAATTCAAAATCTTTCATGAAATCGTAAACGCGGGGAGGAATTGTACCAAAATAGTGATCTTCCAATTGTTGTCCGCGAGCTGGTGCATGACCAAAAACAGAACGACCTGCCATTACTAGATCAGGGCGAGCCATGAACAAGGCTTTGTCAATAACAAAATATTCTTGCTCAGCACCCAATGATGCTACAACATGTTGAATGTCTTTATCAAAAAGCTGACACACCTTGGTTGCGGCCGTATCAACTGCTTTAAGCGCCTTTAGTAAAGGTGCTTTTGTATCTAATGTATCACCTGTGTATGAAACAAAAATGGTAGGTATACATAGTGTAACTCCATATATAAACATTGGGGAAGTTGGATCCCACGCAGTATAACCCCGCGCTTCAAAAGTACTGCGGATACCACCACTTGGAAATGACGAAGCATCCGGTTCTTGCTGAACAAGCTCGCTACCTTTAAATCTTTCTATGCCGGCAAGTGCATCAAAAAAGGAATCGTGCTTTTCAGCAGTACCACCAGTCAGGGGCTGAAACCAGTGCGTAAAATGCGAGGCTCCTTTGCTCATTGCCCAAGACTTTGCAGCTGAGGCAACAGCATCAGCCGTTGTTTCATCTATTTTTTCATGGTTTTTGATTGCCTGACTTACTTTCTTAAAAACTGCAGGAGCCAAAGAAGCACGTAATTGCTCCATTCCAAAAACCTTTTCTCCGTAAAACTTAGAAACGCTTGTTGGTGGAGGTTGTACATGTACCTTGGTACGATCGCTCAATTTCTTTAGAGCTTCAAAACGTAGTTGCGCCATAGTGGTTGATTTTAGATCTTAATAGTATCCAAATCTATCAGAAAATTTGAAACCGAGGTTAAAACCAACCCATAATTTTAATTATTTGTTAAGTACACGTTTGCATAAAGTGAAATCCTAAACAGACGATTGCCTACCACTTGTATGCAAGACTGTTATTGTAAGGTTATTCTTTTGTTGTCCGGTTAATCTGAAACTCATTTTATAATCACTCAGACTTCAACTTCAATTCATCATCAGTTCTAGTCCGACAGCTAGGTTTGGTGAAAAATAAAACTTGGCTATTCAATCTACCCTTCCTGCCACATCAAACCATTCGTTTGTTCGGAGCTTTTTCGTGGTATTGTTCATCTTGTTTATTACCTCTATTCTTATCCCAAAAGGAATGGATGTCGTGTGGATCAACGGTCATCATACTCCTATCCTTGATGATTTCTTTAAAACCATTACAAATCTTGGTGATGGAATAATATTCCTACCGATTGCAGCATTTACACTTTTTGTAGGTTTTCGGTACTTTATTGCGTTAGCAGTGAGTGCAGCTGTTCATGGCTTGATCGTGAGTCTTTTTAAACACGTTTTATTCCATGGAGCAGAGCGTCCCAGAAGCTTCCTGAATCCTGACCTGCTGCATTTTGTTCCGGGAGTACATGTTCACTCCATTAATACCTTTCCATCCGGGCATACCGCGACAGCTTTCTGTGCAGCGATGGCCATTACCTTAATTACAAAAAACAGAATTATTGGGGTAATCACACTTACACTTTCCTTGCTGATCGGATATTCACGTATTTATTTAGCACAGCATTTTTTAATGGATGTGGTGGCTGGAGGGGTTGTAGGTAGTGTAACAACCTTTTTAATCTGGCAACTTATAGAGAGTAATCAAATGCCCCGATGGATGAATAGGAAGTTTAGCTCTCCATTTCAGTTTAAGACAAGATCAAAGTCTCAAACGGTTAGTCGGGCTTAGTGTCCGGAATGTTTCAAGACTATTGAAATCGGTTTTTCGAACAAATCTTTTCCTTCGAACACAATAGCTAAATTCACAGGATCAAGTTCAGTCTGATACCTCTTCTGCGTTATGACTAAAAAATCAGAATGACTTTCAGTAAATTTTATCACATCCTGAATGGAATCAAATCTCTGAATAGGTTTTTGTAACGCAAATACATAAGCCGGATTAAAATCACGATAAGCAATAACAGCTGTTTCCTTCTTTACCATTGATAGACTCTGCGCAACCGGATTTCGCTTATCAATTTGTGGAAATACTAAATACAGAAAAACTATAAGAAAAGTAATGGATGTTATTACATAGGTATAGAAACCTTTTGCATTCATACGCTGCATAAAAAAGTAGCAGGCAAGTGCAGCCCCTATCGGAAGAACGACAAAATAAAATGATACGCTTGATAAGTCGCTCAAGTTTGATTCTTGCTTTAAAGCAAACCAAATTCCAATAGGTAGGCACATTGAAACAACTAAATAGGTGAATGCACTTATTAATAAATGTTTTTGTTTGATTGATCCATTCAATGCCACCTCGTTAAAAAGAAAAGCAAACAATATTGCCAGGAAAGGTAGTGCTGGCTCAGGATACGTAGGTAAAATTGTTCGCGACAAGGCGAAGAAGATAAGCACTACAAAACTTGCTATACCACAAAACTGTAAAAACGAATTTCGTTTTTGGACGGTCCAAATTAATTTAAAAGCTTGTGGACAGAAGAATGAGAACGGCATGAGTGCAACAAGAGCGATTACAAAAGATGCAAATGGGAACCCTCCGTGGCCTTCCATCGAAGACGTAAACCGGCTTACATTATGCTTCAAAAAAAACTGTTCCAACCATTCCCCCTCAGTTTCAATACCCACAGCTACATACCAGGGCATAACGAACAAAATAAAAATAAGTAAACCTTGAAGAATCCGCATCTCCAACAACGCTCTCCAACTTACCTTCCTCTGTAGAATTAAAAAGATGAGAACAATTAGTCCGGCAAAAACTATTGCTACTGGTCCTTTTGCAAGTGTCGCTAAACTAATAGAGCAATAAAATAAATAGTAAAATAAATTGTGATTATTAACGTAGGCAAAGACAAAACTTAAAAGGCCTGTGGTTAGAAAAAAGATAAGGTAAGGATCGGGAACAGCGAGATGAAATTGAATGGCGAGTTGAATGGACGAGATCAAAATCAATGCGCTAAAAAATGCAGTTTGCTCATTGAGTAATTTTCGCGAAAAGAAGTATACTGATAAAATGGTAAGCACACCCATTAAGGCTGAAAAGAAACGTGCCGCAAAAGGATTAATACCAAAAAAAGAATACGATATCTTCATGAAGAAATAATGAAGCGGGGGCTTGTCTGTTCGCAAATCATCGTTGAATGTGGGTACAACCCAATCCTCTCGTTGATACATCTCCATGGCACAACCTGCATTCTTTGCCTCGTCTAAAATATAAATGGAAGTACCTCCGATATTTGCAAAAAAAACAACGGAGGATATTATCAAGAGAATGATCAGGTTTCTATTCATCCTGCAAGATTAGCGCTAAATCATAAGGTGTTTGTTACCCTAACGTGAACCTATCTTAATGAAATAGTAACGTTGCTTTAAATCAAAAACAACATCAGGTAACGTCCTTTGTAAAATGGAATTATCGATTGTTATTACGCTGCTGAATGAACAAGATAACATTGCACCTTTATTCAATTCTATCCGAATCTCGTTATCCAATTACAATTACGAATTGATTTTAGTGGATGATGGATCAACCGATGCAACAGTCACTAGAATAAAACAGTTGGCAGACAATCGTACGCGCTTAATTTCTCTCAATAGAAATTATGGACAAACCGCAGCAATGGCAGCAGGAATTGATCACGCTCAAGGCGAATATATTGTTACCATGGATGGCGATTTACAAAACGATCCAACCGACATTCCTTCCATGTTATTCAAGCTAAAATCAGAAGGCTGGGATGTTGTTGCCGGGACACGAAAGAACAGACAAGACGGAGCCTTGCTCAGAAAATTACCCAGTAAACTTGCCAATCAATTAATTCGAAAACTAACGGGCGTGCATATTCAGGATTACGGATGTACGCTTAAAATCTTCACAAAAGAAATTGCACATAAGCTTGGACTGTATGGAGAGTTACATCGCTTCATTCCAATATTGGCAGTACTTCAAGGCGGCCGAATTACGGATGTGGACGTGAAGCATCACGCCAGAATTCATGGTCAATCAAAATATGGAATCGGACGCACCTTTAAAGTGATGAGCGACCTGGTGTTAATGATATTCTTTCAAAAATATTTCAGAAGACCAATCCATTTATTTGGGCCTATCGGGATAATATCATTTGCAATTGGACTGGCCATTAATTTTTATTTGCTGACTCTTAAAATACTTGGACACGATATCTGGGGACGTCCTCTTTTGTTACTGGGGGTCTCACTTGTATTAGCAGGTATTCAATTTATTACCTTCGGACTTATTGCCGAACTAATTATGAGAACGTATTACGAATCACAGAACAAGAAGATTTATAATGTACGCGAAGTTTATACCGGGAATCCAAAAATTGTGAGATCATCAGAGAAAGAGCTTGTTTTAGTTTAGCGAAATATAATACCTTAACTTTTAGGTTTAATGGCATTATTGCTCGTACAACTCTAACGGCAATCCATCGGGATCCGCAAAAAAGGTAAATCTTTTTTTAGTTAACTCGTCAACTCGTATTGACTCAGTAATTACTCCCCTTCTATTTAATATTGAAATCGCTTCATCAATATCAATCACTTCAAAAGCCAAATGACGAAACCCACATGCTTCCGGCTGTGATCTTCTTTTTGGCGGATTCGGAAAAGAAAATAATTCAATCTGATATTCATCATTAATTTTTAAATCCAATTTATACGATTGCCTTTCTGCCCGATAGGTTTCTCTAACGATTTCCAGATTCAGCACTTCGGTATAAAATGTTTTTGAGACTTCGTAGTCACTGCAGATGATGGCAATGTGATGGATTTTTCCAAGCTTTAGTTTGTGCATCTGAATAGGGATAAGGTAAATTCTTCGCTCAATTTAACTTCCCTTCAGTTAATAAAAGAAACAAAAAACCCCGTTGCCGGGGTTTCAATTTAATTCGATTTCTTTACTGAGCCTCCACTACTGGAACCTGTATCTGATTTAGTTGGATTTCCTCGATATCGAATACTTCCGCCACTGCTCGCTTCTGCATCTATTGATTCTGAAACAAAGATTTTAATTGAAGCACCGCTGCTCGCTTCTGCTTCCACATTTTGCGCCTCCAAATCGTAAGCATCTATTTCACCAGCACTGCTCGCATCAGCACTAAGCGACTTTGTCTTTCCTTTCAATTCCATTTCACCAGCACTGCTGGCACTTACATTCAACGTTTGTGCATCAATCGATACTTCAACATTACCTGCACTGGAGCAACTGATTTCTAAAGCGTTAGCACTAATTGTTGACTCAGAAAAAATACTTCCGGCAGAGCTGGCAGATAGTTTGTCAATCTTCACATAGGTAACATATACCTTCACATTAATATGTCCACGATAATTACCATCACGCATGTGGACTTTCAGATACGAACCGGATACCTCTGTTAACACATTTTCGATTTTTACACCAGTCGCCTCAACCTTAACACTCTCTTTATCACCTTTCTTAAGGTAAACATCAATACCTTCTGCAACTTTCACCCCGCTAAACGAAACCACGTTTCGAGTCTGTGTTTCCTGCGCCTGGGCAAATGTAACTACCAAGGCAAATCCGATTATAAATAGTAGATTCTTCATATTATTTTCAATTTTGCACTAAAGACAAGGCATAAAGGTAAGGGTTGCATCGAAGTCATTCATCGTGTTTTTTTTTGCTGATGTACCAAAACATTGTATTTTACAGTATATTTCTAATGGCATTTTTTAAACTTTGAACCTCAATTAAAAGACATATCATGATTTTCGACAAAAAACAAGAACTAAACGTTCTCATCAACCTAGCCGCCAGCGATAAATCAGTTGCCGATCGCGAATCTAAACTTATTCA
>DAIQPD010000033.1:0-30784 GCA_036787535.1 Chryseolinea sp. | reverse complement strand
AATTGAAACCCGATTGAACGGCAATGGTAGAAAATAGTACGATGGAAGGATTTGAAGATTTTTTTAAGTTAGGGAGCAACTCTTGAATAATCTTAACTGCACCAATAACCTGTAACTGATAATCCGCCACAAAGTCCGTTGGCTTTATTCGTGCAAACGGCTTTAGAATAACACTTCCCGGACAATACACAAGTCCATCTACTACCTCCGGGACAAAGCCAAGATCAAGTTTTTCTTCTAATACATCCAGTTTAGTATTGCCTGACAATCCTTTTAAGGAGCCTCCTTCATTTTTATTGTAGGAGCCATAAACCTGATTTTCAATTTGAATTTGTTGTTCTGCAAGAGCACGCCCTATTCCAGACGAAGCACCAATGATTACTATATTTCCCATACGAAATAAATAAACCCACAACACGCTTGATTGTTTAAGGAAGTTGAACTCTTTGATTATAACTTAGATTGGATCAAGTATTGTCTTTCATGAAAACCATTCCGGGCAAATTTCGGGATTAAAAAAGAGTGATAGGACCCTGATAGAAGCGTAAAATCGATAGTATGATTATAAAGGAAGCATGGATTCGAATTTGCGGACTCCTTTTATTATTCAACTATTAATGGGAATAAAAATCAGACTGCCAGTTTAATTCAAACCTTTGACCAAACGTATAAAGTGTTATTGCGATTTTGTTTGGGATGATTGGCCATTATTTTCCGATACAGAATTTGCTTACAGCATTTAATCAATACGTTAGATAGGTCGCGCAACAAACCAGCAACAATAATTACCGAATCATCGCTAGAAAAAAATAAACATCCCGAAGGAGATTTTTAGGTGTTTGTTGACGAAACGAATTTAGATAAAATCTAGTAGATCGTCAATGTTCCAGCAGATTCGTATTTGTTATTTTAAGTATTTATTATGCAACTCAGCGAGCACAGTATAATACACAAGGATTTTGATAGTTTTTGTTCAGATAAAGTCGGTCTAAGCTCACAAACGAATGTAGTCAAATAGACTTTTGTTATAGCCTAAAACTTGCTAGACTTTTCTTAATTGTGTTTTGTGTATAAATTGCAGTGCTAATGGTTTTTTTATAGGTAATTGAGTTCTTTTATTTTGTTGAATTCCGTTCGACTAAAACTGAATTGAGTACTGTTTTCTGTTGCAGAAAATGATGTCCTTTTTTTTCAATCATTTTAAAAAGTATTCCCGCGGCTCCCCTACCAATTTCAAAAGCAGGTTGTGTTATGGTTGTAAGGGAAGGATTAAGAAATGGTGCTGTATAGGAATTTGAAAACGTGATTACCTTAATGTCTTTGGGAATATTTAATTTTAATTCGACACAAATAGTATAGGTAGCAATCGCTAGTTTTTCTACCGATGCAAATATGGAATCCGGTCTGTTTTTTCTTTTTAATAGTTTTCGGATTAAACTGTTGTTCTTAGCATCATCCTTCTCGCACGATACAATCAACGTATTGTCTTTTTTTATTTTATTCTTTTCCAGAGCATCCAGATATCCTTTTAGACGCATATTACTGATTGAGAGCTTTTGGGATATAGAGAGAAACGCAATTCTTTTGCATCCATTTTTAATGAGGTGTTCAGTTGCTTTCAGTCCACAGTTGTAATTGTCGGTGGTAACTTTAGGAGCATCGAAATCTTCGACAATTCTGTCAAAAAAGACAACGGGTATTTCGTTGTCTTTAAGTTCGGTGAGATGATTCGTATCAGAAGTTTGTTCAGAAAGAGACATCATGATTCCATCAACCCTGCCATTTTTTAAAAGTTTTGTTATGGCGATCTCCTTTTGCATATCCTCATGAGTCAGATAAATCAACACATGGTATCCTTTTTCCTGAGCGATGGATTCTATGCCACTAATAACCGGACCAAAAAAATCATTTACTACTTCCGGAATAACAACCGCGATGGTCTTGCTTTTTTGTTTTCGAAAACTACTGGCTAATGGATTGACCTGATAGTTTAACTCTTTTGCCTTGGCCAGTACCTTGTTTTTTGTACTGCTGCTTATTTCGTGACTATCACGCAAGGCTTTTGAAACTGTAGAGAATGATAAATTCAATTCTTTCGCGAGTTCTTTAAGCGTCATGATAATAGGTTTTTAAATCGGTCCTTCTATTACCGGTCGATCACAAAGTTGATCAATATTTTAAAGAATTCCCTAAAATCTTCGACAACGTTGTCGTAAATAAATGTATTATAAAAAGCACTCGTCACTAAATTTTCAATCAATTTTGTGAAACAAAAAGCAAGTGAAGTTGAGGTTTTATTCATTCTTTCCTAATCAGTATTTTTTCACTTTTTGTAATGTAGAAGAACATAGGGAATGGAATAACTATCGTCTGACCTGTGTTTCGATTTGCTTCCTTGAACGAGTAGAGACTAACCAAAGAATAAAATGGAGAATAAAGATGTTGTTATTATCGTAAACAAAATGTTTACCGAAATTGAAAAACTCATTCCTGTATATATGGAAGTTCAAGAAGATAAAAGTATTTCGCTTGGAAATTTAGCTGTCTGTATTATCGATGAAGAGGGTAATGTTTGGGGAAAAATGTTTGGTACCAATAAAGCAAGGCTGCGGCAATCTTACAGAGTCGCCTGGACAAAAGCCAGCCAGGTTTGGCTCACTGGCATACGCACAGGAGAATATGAACGAATGGTTTTCACCAAACAGATAGGAGAAAACGCAAACGGTATTGAAGCACCTGATTTAATTGGATGGGAGGGAGGACAACCCCTTACAACGAAAAACGGAACAAAGCTTTCCGTTGGCTTTAGTGGGTTCAGAGGAATAACGGATCTTGAAATAATGCTGAAAGCACTGGCCAAAGCGGAGCAGGATTGAGATTACCAAACTAAAAATCGTAAACAATTTAGTATGCTATACAAAGCGAGTGAAAGCCGATATCAAAGAATGGAATATCGCAGATGTGGAAACAGTGGATTAAAGTTGCCTGCGATTTCTCTTGGCTTATGGCATAACTTCGGTCATATTGATGTACTGGAGAATGCGCGTAATATTTTAAGGTTATCATTTGATCAAGGTATTACTCATTTTGATTTAGCGAACAATTACGGTCCACCGGCAGGGTCTGCTGAAGAAAATTTTGGAAAGATATTTAAGGATGACTTCGTTCCGTATCGTGATGAACTTGTTATCTCAACAAAGGCAGGTTGGGGAATGTGGCCTGGCCCCTATGGGGATTGGGGATCAAAGAAATATTTGGTTGCGAGCCTTGATCAGAGCTTAAAAAGAATGGGACTCGAATACGTTGATATTTTTTATCATCATCGACCTGATCCGGAGACTCCGCTGGAAGAAACGATGACAACACTTGACCTAATGGTGAGGCAAGGAAAAGCACTTTATGTAGGCATCTCAAGTTATCAGCCAGATGAAGCAAGGAAGGCAATTGAGATATTGAAACAATTAGGCACACCTTGTTTAATTCACCAGCCAAAATATTCAATGTTCGATCGTTGGGTTGAGGGTGGATTGTTAAATGTCTTGGAACAAAATGGAGTAGGATGCATACCGTTTTCTCCGTTGTCGCAAGGTTTACTCACCAATAAATATTTAAAAGGAATACCTCTGGGTTCAAGAGCTGCCAGTCATCGGGGCAATGGAGCGATTGACGAAGATCATGTGTCGGATGAAAAGATTGCTAAAGTGCGTGAGTTGAATTTACTGGCTGAAGCACGCGGACAGAATCTGGCACAAATGGCACTGGCGTGGATTCTAAAAGACAAACGCGTTAGTTCTGTACTGATTGGTGTTAGTAAACCAGAGCAGGTATTGGACTCTATTCGCTGCCTGGAAAATTATTCATTTACTTCCGAAGAATTAAATAGGATTGATTCTATCTTGAAATAGTAATCTGTTTTGATAGGGAAGAATGGATAAGTAAAAAAAGTATTCCTATTTTATGTAGCTTCCTTTCGCAAGAGGTAGAATTTTGTATCAAGTTTAATGGGTAATGAAGATTTACTCAAGGTAATGGGAAAGGGACAGAATTTGTTTCCGACAGTATTTTGTTCATCGAGGTTCATGTTGATAGTGCAGATAACAGAATCAAGTTGAATAGCTGATTCTTTAATTCGCTCGTAACCCTCATCGGCAGAGACTGAATCGATATCGATGAGATGAACCATTCCTAAAATCCGGGCAAGCGGTCCGCGTACCTCATGGGAATTAATGTAGGCATACTCTTTTATCTTTTCGTTGCTATATTCAAGATCTATCGTAAGCGTCTTTATCTGATTTTCAAGCAAGCTGATTTGTCTTCTTAATTTAATTTTTTGCATCTGAACTTTGTATACTGTCAAAATGATTGTGAGTAAAAGGAGTGAATGAATTTTATAATGTACCATAGTAATCACATTTAATAGACGATGGCAATGCCATCTTATAAATTAGTATACCATTTTATCCGTTGTTGGATGACGAATGAAATGCGGTTCAGGTGTATAGTTCAATAATGCGTTGCCTTTGAAAGTGGACCGTATCATTAATTTTACGAATCCTTTTGCGTGCTTTCATAAGTTTTTGACGAGTTGCAAGAAGATCATTGGATACTTTGTGAAAGTTTTCCTGAAGCGTCTCTGCAATTTTCAAGAGTTCATGATTTTCAAATTTAGTGAGATCAATTTTTTTCTTTCGCATTGTCTTTAAAGGTTTTGCGTTTCTTATTTTCTAATGGATTGAGATGTAAATACCATAATTAGATAATATTTGTATTGTCTTAATCTCCTTTCAATCTTTGACTATTTAACACCATCAACAATTCCATAGTAGGCTGGCTTACGCAAATAGTCTTTGTCGAAAGGCAGTGGATAATCAGGTGCTCCAAGCCACCCGGGAATCCATGAATCAGCATCTCCAACGTTCCAGGTTGTGATACCATATTTTTGAGCAGATGGAATTGCATTGAAAGTTTTTACAACAAATTTATATTTGTCCGCTTGTTGACTTGCCAGTAAAGGTGTGAACACAAGACCTGGCACTTTATCGTTGTTTAATCGAATGTCTAATTCTGAAATGTGTACTTTTAGTCCAGTGGCTGCAGCTGAATTAATTGCCGCACTAATGTTTGCATCTGTTTGGGTGTACGTCATGTGAAACTGCATACCGATTCCGTGAATGGGTATACCACGCGTTAAAAAAGAACTGATCATGTTGGTTATTGCAATTCTCTTAGCGGAACTGTATTCGTGACCATAATCGTTATAAAACAAAAGCGCATTTGGATCGGCCTCGTGTGCATATTGAAAGCACCGGGCTATATAATCTGTACCTAGTTTTTGTACCCAGATACTATTTCGCAAAGTACCATTATCATTAAACGCTTCATTGACAACATCCCATGAAGCTACTTTTCCTTTAAAATGAGTCACTACAGTTTGAATATGATTCTTCAATATATTTTCCCATGCGGCAGAATCGCCTTGGAAATTGGTAAGCCAGGTCGGTAGAGAAGTATACCAGTTTAAGGTGTGTCCATGAATTCGTTTATTGCTTGCTTGGGCATAGCTCACTAGGTAATCTGCATCAGTCCAGATGAATGTATTCTCAGAAGGATGCAGCGCACCAAATTTCATAGCATTTTCTGCCGTGATGCTGTTATATTCAATAGTTACAACACCATTGTATTTTGTGTTGTTTTTCATGAGATTAACACCCACGGATGCTCCGATGGGGAACGGTACTTCTTTATGTAAAGATTCTATTACTACTGCGACCGGAGGAATAACGGGTATAACATTCTCATCATCGCTAGAACAGGATGTTACAAAGACCGATGTTACTAGTAAGGTAAAAATGTAATTTCTCATGATCTTTCTTTTGGTTTTTAAAATTGAACGGTGTGAATTTGTTTTTATCCTGAATTAGAATTGATAAATGAATTTTTATTCACGTTTTTAATGAACAAAATTCTTTATAGGACTCTTGAATCACAAAACGAGATCGCGATGTTTAGTATTAGGATAAAAAAACAAAACCGATCCCGAAAGCTGGATCGGTCTTGTTTTTAGTGATGTAATTTTAGTACCCAGGATTTTGTGGAAAAGTTCCTCCCATTAAATCAATCTGGTCTTGTGAAATAGGCCAGCGTACCATGTGTGGCTGCATCACGATACCAACCTCGTTAGTCTTAGCGCTTCCGAATTTTTTATAGAGATTTACGCGCTCTATTAAGACACCCATTCTTTTAAGAAGAAACCAACGACCACCTTCAAAAGCAAGTTCCCGGGCATGTTCATCCAAGACTGCATTCTGATCAATCGATGTTAAATCATAAGCATGATCGCCAAAAGCTCTGAAACGAACTTGATTGATATACCCCAGTGCTTTTGCATTTGCGTTGTCTCTACCTGAAAGCTCCCAGTTCGCTTCTGCTGCAAGCAAAAGTGTTTCGGCATAACGAACTACCATAATATCCTTGAAGCTAGCTGCTGTACCTGGAGCTTTTACAAAATCTCTGTATTTCATTACACTCCAATGATACTGTCTGAAATTATCAGGGTAAGATGATTTGGGTAACTTCTTACCGAAATAAGGAGAGCCTGGCTTATTTCCGATTATAGTATCGGGGTAAAAATAATTTGAAAAACGTTTATCTGGAGAAAGTCCGGTAACGGGATCCCAACTCATCAGACTTTTTAAGTAATTATTAGGAGTAGTCCATCCAAAACTGTTTCCTCCGTAGATATTATCCTCAATTACGTGGCTACCCGGCATCTCATAATAGCGGCACTGAAACACCGCACCGATAACAGTATTGCTACCTCCGGACAGGGCATCATTTCCTCCTAAGATTTGATCCAGCTGAGTTGTGTAAATCGCTTCTTTATGATTCACATTCGCGCCAAAAACATTTTCTATAGCTTGTAGCTGGTAGCCGCCATTCGTAATGATTTCTTCGCATTGTGCTGCCGCAGTTGACCAATCGTTTTCCCAAGCAGCTACCTGAGCACGAAGATGACGCGCAAGACCTTGGTTCACTTGACCTGCTTTTGCAAGGTAAGGTAAGTTTGCAATCGCGTAGTCCAAATCAAATTTGATTAGCCCTAGAACAGCTTCCTTGGTTGCAGGCTCGAATACCGTTGGATCAAATGCGTTTTCAGCCGTTGTTGGGATGGTGTCGATAAGAATGTTATCATACAATTGCCAAAGTTTGAAATAGGTCATTGCTCTCATTACTTTGGCTTCCGCAATCAACGTATTTTTATTTGCCGCCACGGCAAAGCTGACATTACGTGCGTTGCTGATCACCGCGCTTGCCCTGTCAATCAATTGATAACCTGCCGGCCACTTACCTCTTGGAAAGTTTATGGCGTTCATGTTGGCTTTGTAAATCTGGGCATCGTTAAATGTTCTCGTACTTCCCAAATCATCTGCGCAATACACCCAAAGATTATTTTGGGTAGTTCCGTTTGCGTCACTCACTCTTTCATACGTGCGTTGTAAGTTATAAAGACCTCCAAGCGCCACTTTCAAGCCCGCTTCGTCTTCATAGATTACATCTGAGCCAATTCTTGTGAAATTTTCTTCTTGAAGCCAGTCGTTGCAGGATGAACAAAGGACGAACAGTCCTAATATTCCAACGAGCATTATTCTTATATTTTTCATTTGTATTTTTTTAGTTAGAAGAATATAAAGTATCAATGGATTTTGTTTTTATTCCTTAATACAGTCTTTTCTATAAGCCTAGACTTAATCCAAAAATTAAGTTTCGAGTCATGGGATAAGCATATAAGTCTTGTTCTGGGCTGTATGCTTGATAATCGGTTTCGGTTATCAGGTTTTGACCTGTGACGTAAACTCTTGCCTTATTTAGTTTTAGCTTGGAGAGAAGTTTTGAAGGCAACTTGTAACCAATGGTAACATTTTGCAATCTCCAGAATGAGGCATCCTGTAACCCAATATTGAACATACCGGGAGGAGAGGTACCAGCATTCGGTTGTGGATAAAGAGATGCAGGATTTTCTGGTGTCCAATAATCTACCTTGATACCATTTCTATTTCCTCTCAAGTCGCCACCAGCAGTGTAATCGTATAAGAACTGATTGTTTCGGGTAATTCCCTGAACGGTATAGATGTCCATGGAGAAATCAAAACCTTTGTAGCTAGCATTTAAATTAAACGATCCAATCCACTTTGGATTTTGAGATGTAATATAGGCATCAGCGGCATCAATTTTTCCGTCACTATTTTTATCTTCTATTTTAGGTGTTCCCGGTTTTGGTGTTCCGTTCGTAAAAGGATCTTTGAGAGGTAAGCCTGTGCCTTCGTCAATTGCAACGGGAGCCTGTACGCCACCGATTTCCCATTTACCTGTTGCTGGATTAAAAGTGGATCCCGGATACACTTCAGTACCTTGCCACACACCAAGGTATTTTGGTTGTCGGTATATTGAAATGGGCTGACCTACGAACCAGTTGTTGGCCACATCGTCATCCTGTATTCCATCGTTATTCAAATCACCATATAAACTAATGATCGAGTTTTTGTTCATGGTAAACATGGCACCTGCCTTTACTACAAAGTCACCTTTACGAAGTAAAACTCCATCTAAGGTCATTTCAATTCCTTTGTTTTGAACTTCACCAATGTTGTCTGGTTGACTTGAATATCCGATTGAAGAATTTAGCTGTCGGTATACCAGCATGTCTGTAGTTCGCTTGTCGTAAACGTCAACACTTCCATTCAAACGTCCATCAAAGAGTTCAAAGTCTGCTCCTACGTTGAAGGTGGTAGAAGTCTCCCACTTTAGTGTTGGATTAGCTAATTGACTTCCGGGTGAGTAACCGGATACCCTTTCGGCTCCAAATAGATAATCTACTTGATTGGCAAGCGCTAAACTTCCATAGGGTGCTATTGCTTGGTTACCAACACTGCCATAGCTAGCTCTTAATTTCAAAAAAGAGATTGCTTTGACATTCGCTAGAAAATTTTCTTTGCTGATGGTCCATCCCAATGCTACTGCTGGGAAATATCCCCATTTGTTTTCTGATCCAAAAACTGAAGAACCATCTGCTCGGGCCGTTATTCCAATTGAATACTTTGATAAATAGTCGTATTCAACTCGACCTGCGATTGACAATAACCTGCGTTGATTTCCTCCAATAGTTGGAACATTAATTAATGCAGATGAGAGACCATAGATTCCAAGAATGTCATTCGGAATTTGCGAGGAAGTATTTCTGAAGTCATAATAGTTTGACTCGATCGCACTTTCAACAAGAGTGAAATTAAAATTGTGGTCTTGGATACTGGTTTTGTAAGTTGAGATATTTTCCAACTGCCATTCAGCATTTTCCTGGTAATAGATAAAACCGTTTGCTGCACCATTGGCAACACCACTTTCGGAAAGTTTGGAGTTGTAGTTTAACTCTTTATTATTCCATGATCTGCGGCTTAGATTAATTCGGTTATTGAACCCCTTGATCGGACTGATATCTACAAAAACATTCACGATGTCATTTCGTGCATTCTTTGAATTATCGATTTGATTTAAGTTCAATAATGGGTTAAAGCTCTCTTGATTACCTCCTGGCCGAACGTTGTAAGAGCCATCAGCATTGTAGATATTACCTAGTGGAGAAGCGGTAACGACTTGACGTACAATACCGGCTACATCTGGGTCGCTTGATAGAGACAATTGAAAAGAAGTGTTTACACCCACGGTCAACCATTTGGTCAATGTCTGATCCAGGTTTAATCTTACCGTAGTTCGCTCAATCTTTGTAGTAGGAACGATACCAGTCATGTTCTGGTAGTTTGTTCCGAAATACACCTTTGTTTTTTCACTGCCAGCCGAAAAGCTGATGTTATGGTTTTGAATTGTAGCCGGCTTCATCACTTCGTCTGACCAATCTATACTGCGATTTTCGGCAATGGCTGCTAATTCGTCAGCACTAAAAATGACTGCGTCCGCGCGCATAATATTTCCATTGACGGCTCTATCTGCCTCTCTTTTTAGTTGCGCAAACTCCTGACCTGTATAAACGTCAAAATTTCTTTTTGCTGTTTGCGTTCCATAGTAGCCATCGTAATTGATTGTTATTTTATCTGTCTTCCCTCTCTTTGTCGTAATCAAAATTACACCGTTGGCAGCTCTCGCACCATAAATGGCCTGAGCAGCCGCGTCTTTTAAGATATCCATTGATTCGATATCAGCAGGGTTAATGTCATTGATTGAACCGATCTGTATACCATCAGCAATTACGAGTGGATCACTTCCTGCTGAGAGCGAACTTTGTCCCCGGATTTGGATTCTTGAAGAACCACCTGGACCCGCATCATTCGTAGTAATATAAACACCAGCCACTTTACCGCGCATCATTTCTCCAATATCCAATGATGCGTTTTTTGTGAGGGTTTCCGGTTTTACAGAAGCGATGGAGGTAATAACGTCCTGCCTTTTAGTAGTTCCATAACCCACTACTACAATTTCGCTTAACGTTGCGATATCGGGTATAAGTTTAATGTTAATCGTTGTGAGATTGTTCACGGTCGTTTCTTGTACAGCATATCCGATGTAACTGATCATCAACACTGACTTTTCGCTTTCTACCGCTAGTGTGAATTTTCCATCTCTATCCGTAACTGCACCATTCATAGTTCCCTT
The DNA here is from genome assembly GCA_036787535.1 of Chryseolinea sp. Lineage (GTDB taxonomy): Bacteria > Bacteroidota > Bacteroidia > Cytophagales > Cyclobacteriaceae > Chryseolinea. Next base: position 20,122 of record DAIQPD010000033.1, on the reverse strand, counting down.
CTCCAAAATGTTAACTCCGACAAGGGGTTGATCGGTTTCATCAACCACTGTACCTGAAACTGTAATTGAAAGTATTTCTTCTGCATTAGCTTGCGCTGAACCCAATAGAAACAGTCCCAATACAAAATGCACAAATGTATTTTTTAGAACATGTATAGATTTTCGCATAATTTTAAATTTTATTAAAAAAAAGACGCCTAGAATTGGCAGTACTTCCGTATCGCCAATTAAATTACCGTGGCCCCTTGGGCTTCGGTATCTCTTATCCTTTACACTTTAATTCTATTCATATTTTGTTAGGGTTATAGTTTGGGTTTGGATTTCTTCATTCATCGATGAATATCGTTTTAGCTATTGCATTCGTTTGCGTAAAGATTGTTGTCTGCAACGTTTTCGGAGGGAGAAAAATGTCTGTAAAAGGGGTTAGAATTGTCCTGAACGTGATTTTCAGTATTAAGCCATTTTAGAATCTTTGATTGAAAGAGCTTTAAAATGACGAGGTATTATGGATATCGTAAGAATTGTGATGATTCACTTAGACATTCTTGCAAATTGGTTTACTTCCTTAATGCCAAACCATTAGCAAGTCATTATGCATTTTTTGTCAGCCGTAATTCTAAATGGCTGATTAGTTTAGTTGGTGTCTAAACAACATTTATACTTCAGAGGCAAAAAAATCGATCGCAACTAAGCGCTAGAAATGCATTCCATTTTGATTTATGTTTTTTTAATGACCTTCAATTGGGGTCTGTTCACCGTTTTCGATAAAAAAATCGGATTGCATATCGAGGTAATTGATTATTATTTACTTTAGCCCATCACATCAAATGGAAATGACTTGAAGCGGCACCCGGTAACTAGCGTTTTTTTTGTGTTGATGTTTCTTCTGCTTAACCAACGGTTATCGTGGGCGCAGTATGATGTTGTTAACTTTAAACACTTTTCCTATCGCGATGGATTGGTACAAAGTCCAATTGCCGCATTTTTGCAAGACGATCAGGGCTTCATTTGGTTTGGCAATCTGAAAGGCCTGACCCGCTATGATGGATACGAATTCAAAACGTTTAATCATGTGCCCGGTGACAATAGTAGTATAAGCAACGATCGTGTCAATACTGTTTTCATTGACAGTGAGAAGTCAATATGGATTGCCACGGCTCATGGATTAAATCACTTCAATCGTGATCTGGAAACTTTTGAATCCATTGAAATTCTTGAAGTGAAAGGTGGACGAAATTACATTTCGTGCATTGGAGAAGACCAGCAAAAAAATATATGGGTAGGAACTTTCGCAGGATTGAAGAAATTAAATAAAGCGACTAAAAAACTGGAAGATGTTTTGATCGATAGTCATGTTGGTTTAAAAGAAGAAGCTATCTTTTCTTTATTGATAGATCGTGATAACAAAATGTGGGTTGGCTCGAAATCCGGATTACACAAGGTTGATCCAGCTAGCGGCAACGTAATTCCACTTGAGGATAGCTTTGAACAAAGTACGCTCATGAACACTTCGAAGATTGTTGTTATCAGGCAAGACTTATCGGGCGATGTGTGGTTTGGAACGGAAACTTCAGGATTGTTTCGATACAGTCAGGCTGGTCATAATCTTAAAGCATATGTATTTACTGAATCACAATCGAATAGTATTTCATCCAATTGGATAAAAGACATTTTGGTTTATGATAAAAATACAATTTGGGTTGCCACTCAGAATGGAGTAAGTCAACTGAACATTGCTACCAATGTATTTACGAATTATTATCACGATGCACGGAATATCAATAGCCTCAGTGACAATGCGGTTCGGTGTCTAATGAAGGACCGCGCGTCTTGCATATGGGTAGGAACATTTTCTGGCGGTATTGATTTTTATTATAAGGGTAACTCGAACTTTATCAATGTCGGTGAAAGTGTTGGAGGTAGTAATGGCTTGTTACATCCATTAGTAAATGCAATTACCGAAGATGCCGATGGTTCGCTTTGGGTAGGTACATATGGTGGCGGATTAACCAGTATTAACAGAGAACATAATTCATCCACTCATTATTCCGTTAAGTCGCAGCAAGCGGGACGGATCATCAATGGAATAAAATCGATGGCAGATGATGGACACGGAAATTTGTGGATCGGTGCGCTTGAAGGCTTGAGCGTTTTTAATAAAAAATCAAAATCATTTTCGCATTACAACATTCCTATTCGGGAAGGTAAGCTGAGTGAAAAAATCATCAATGCACTGTTACCCGATGATGGTGGTGCATGGATCGGAAGTAACGGGGGAGGGTTGAAATTTTTCAAGAATGGAAAAACGATTTCTACCTATTTAAACAACGAGCACGCGCTAGCTGATAATTTTGTGACCGCGTTGCTGAAAGATACACAGGATCATCTTTGGGTGGGCACACAGAATGGTTTGAATTATTTTAATACAACAACCCAATCTTTCATGAAGTTGTATAGAAGGGGTAGGGATGTACAATATCAGATAAGCCATAATCACGTTACCTATTTCTTCAAAGATTCAAAGGCAAGATTGTGGGTTGGTACCGAGGACGGATTAAATTATTTTGACGTAAGCACCGAACGATTTTATACCATCACGAGTGTACTGGGACTAGCCGATACTTTTATCCATGCGATTACAGAAGATAAGGATCAAAATATTTGGTTCAGTACCGATCAGGGTATTATCAAAGTGAAGTTTAAGAAATTTGAAGTTCCGTTCAATGTAAATGATTTGGAAGTTACAAACTACAGTGCTAGAGACGGTCTGGCCAGCAATCAGTTTTCAAACACCTGCGGACTCATTCTTCAGACAGGTGAATTGGCTTTTGGTGGTATTAATGGATTATCCATTTTTTCACCCGATAAGATCAGTGTCAATACAAATGAGTCGACCGTTGCTTTAACTGAAATTCTAATCAACAATAAACGTGTTCCGATTTCTGCGGAGTCGGCTATACATCAGTCTCCAACGAGAGTTGATAAAATTGTTTTAAATCACGACCAGCGATTGGTCACGTTTAAGTTTGCAGCACTCAGTTATATTAACCCGGAAAAAAATCAATACGCGTATCAGATTGCCGGATTATCCAACAGCAACGAATGGCAGGAAATTGGGAATCAACGGCTGGTAAATTTTACCAGTCTTTTGCCTGGATCATATACATTTAACATTAAAGCGTCTAATGATAATGGAGTATGGAGCTCATATATAAGGAGTATAAAACTGATAATCTTGCCGCCCTGGTGGAAAACCTGGTGGGCTTATACCATCTACACAATACTTTTGGTAGGGTTAATCTTTGCGATCTCACGCCTTCGTGAATATAGAAGAAGGATGCAGGCTGATCTGGATTTGGAGCATCTTCAAAATGAGCAGCAGCAGGAAATTTATAATATGAAGCTCAACTTCTTCACCAATATTTCGCACGAGATCAGGACGCCTCTTACTCTTATTCTGGGGCCAGTCGAAAAATTGATAGACAGTTCTGCCAATGAAAAATATGCCAGCCGACAACTTCATTTAATAAAGAACAATGCTTCGCGATTGATGAAGCTCGTTACTGAGTTGATGGATTTCAGAAAGGCGGAAGATGGCCAGATGAAAATACATTGTTCCGCGCAGGATGTTGTTTCCTTTAGCAGGAAGATATTTGAATACTTTGACGGCCTGGCCGTTGAAAAAAATATTACCTACGAATTTGTGAGCGATGAAGAATCTATCCTTTTGTATTTTGACGCAAACCAACTTGAGAAGGTAATTTTTAATCTGCTCTCCAACGCGTTTAAGTTTACCCCTGATAATGGAAAGATCGTATTGCAAATCGGAAATCGAAAGGGAAGTGGTGAATGGGTTGATATTCATGTAAAGGATAACGGGAGAGGAATTCCGGAAAGCTATCATGCACAAATGTTTAAAAACTTTTTCCAGGTTGATGATTCCGGCAGGCAAAATATAGGAAGCGGTGTTGGTCTTGCTTTTTCAAAAAGCATTGTTGATTTACATAAAGGTAGTCTGCATTTTACAAGCAAGACTTCGGCAATTGACGAACCAGGATGCACAACGTTTACCATCTCATTAAGAAAAGGAAAAGAGCATCTGCAGGAAAACCAGATTGAAAACGAACCTACCTATTCACTCGAGCATTTGGAAACGGTGGAGTCAATTCAATTTGAGAACACCGATATTGAAAAATCAAGCGGTCAGGAAAAGAAGAATTTCACCATAGTAATTGCCGAAGATAATGACGATGTGCGATCGTTTTTGGTAGATACGCTTATACAAAATTATGCTATTATAGAGTTTGCAAATGGATTGGATGCACTTCAGTCCATGGAGCATGATATTCCTGATTTGATCGTCAGCGACATCATGATGCCGGGAATGGATGGTTTAACATTGTGCACCAACGTAAAGTCAAAAGAAAGTACCAATCACATTCCGGTAATTCTGCTTACAGCCCGTGCATCTGAGTCACACCAGGTAGAAGGTTTGTCAACCGGTGCCGATGCTTACATATCCAAACCATTCAACACGAAAATTCTCGAACTCACTATTAAAAATCTTTTGACGGCAAAAGAAATAATGAGGGAAAAATTTTCGCAACAAATGGTACTGCAACCATCCTTCAACATCCCGTTAGATTCGCCCGAAGAAAAATTTATCGCGAAGCTGATGACAATAATAGAGTCGAAAATGGAGCATCCTGAATTTGATGTGAACGAACTGGTTGTCGAAATTGGGATGAGCCGATCCGTGCTGTATAAAAAAGTACAAACCTTAACGAATTATTCCGTTGCTGATCTTATTAAAGACATGCGACTAAAAAAAGCAGCTGAACTTTTCAGGCAAACGTCTATGACGATAGCCGATGTAGCGTTTGCAGTAGGTTTCAACGATAGGAAATACTTCAGCAAAGAATTTAAAAAGCAATTCAATTTATCTCCGTCCGAATTCATAAATACCCTCAATCGTCCAAGCTGATTTCTAAAAAGCTTGTTTTAGAAGCATAGAGGACAAATTACCCCCCTTTTCAGGATACTTTTCTCCCTCGATTACTGCAATCGTTACCAACCTTTGCTTTACATCAAACGCAGTAGGTCAATCTATTTTTTATCAACCCGGTATTATTAAATGAAGAATGTAATCGCCACGCTATGGATCATTTTCGTCTTTAGTTTCATTTCAAATGCACAGGATCTCATTCAAAATATCTCCGCCAGAAATATCGTAAGTCTGAATGGTCGTTGGAATTATATCATCGATCCGTATGAAATGGGCTATTACGATTATAGGCACATGCCCTTTGATGAATCCGAAACGGGTAAGGGTGGTTTTTACGATGATAAAAAACCAAAGGATAAAAGCGATTGGGTAGAATATGATTTTGACTTATCACCCACACTTAAAATTCCCGGTGACTGGAATTCGCAGGTAGAAAAGTTAGAGTTATATGAGGGCACTGTTTGGATGCGCCAGAAATTTTCCATTGATCCTAAAGCAGACAAAAAATACGTTCTCTATTTTGGTGCTGTTAACTACGAGGCACAAGTTTATCTAAACGGAAAAAAGCTAGGTAAGCACAAAGGAGGTTTTACACCTTTTCAATTCGATGTTACAGGTAAACTCACGAAAGGGGAAAATTTTGTAATTATTAAGGTCGATAATAAACGCTTTCAAGATGAGATTCCAACGATCAATACAGATTGGTGGAACTATGGTGGCATCACGCGAGATGTATTGATTGCCGAGTTACCTTCTACCTATGTACAAGATTATAAAGTACAACTGGCCAAAAATAATTTGAATAAAGTTGAAGGGTTTATTCAATTACAAGGCACCGATAAAATTCAAAGCATCACGATTTCGATTCCAGAGGCGGACATAAGGCAAATTGTTAAAACGGATGTGACAGGTAAAGTGGACTTTAACTTTCCGGTAAAGAAACTTACCTATTGGTCACCTGAAAATCCTAAACTGTACACAGTCGAAATTCAATCAACCACCGATAAAGTAATTGATAAAATCGGATTCCGAACTATTGAGACGCGAGGTCAGGATATTTTGCTGAATGGCAAATCAATTTTCCTTAGCGGTATTTCAATGCATGATGAAAATCCATTGATACCTGGTCGCTTACGCGGACAAGGTGATATGCGCATGTTGTTGCAATGGGCAAAAGATATGAATTGCAATTATGTACGACTGGCTCATTATCCTCATAGTGAAGAGATGGTACGACTGGCAGATGAAATGGGCATACTCGTATGGGCAGAAGTACCTGTATACTGGACGATCTCCTGGCTTAATGAGACGACCTATCAAAATGCAGAAAAGCAATTGACTGATTTAATGACCCGTGATAGAAATCGCTCGAGTGTAATTGTGTGGTCTGTTGGAAATGAAACTCCGATAAGTGAACCGCGAAATGTTTTTATGGGCAAGTTGGTAGCGAAGGCTCGCGATTTAGATGATACAAGATTGGTTTCTGCAGCTCTAGAAATACATCGAAAGGGAAGTGAGATTGTAGTAGAAGATCCCTTGGGAGAGAAGCTAGACCTCGTAAGTTTTAATGAGTATGCCGGTTGGTATTGGAGCAATACGAAAGATATGCTGAACTATAAGTATGATATCAAATACAACAAGCCGGTTGTGATAACAGAATTTGGTGCAGATGCATTAGCGGGTTTCCATGCCGATGACGAAACGAGATGGAGCGAAGAATACCAGGAGCTGCTTTACAAAAATCAATTCGTCATGCTTGAAAATATACAAGGCTTGCGCGGTATGACACCTTGGATATTGGTTGACTTCCGTTCACCTCGCAGACAACATCCTTACTTCCAGGATTTCTGGAATCGCAAGGGATTAATTTCCGAAACAGGAAAGAAGAAGAAAGCATTCTATGTTTTGCAAAAGTATTATGAGACAAAACAGAATGGCTGGACTCAAAAAATAAAAAATTAATTTTTCACTTTCTTAATAATCATTTCATGCGATTAAAAATATTGATTGGAATATACTGTCTTGTTAGCGTTGGTCTTCAAAATGTAGATGCGCAAAAGACATCTTTCCATAATGTTGCGGCAAGAAAGTCGAATGCTGACACAACATGGGTTAATTATCAGACAAGAACAGTTGATCAGCTTCCAAAATTTAAATTTAAAAAAGAGCCTTCGCTGAATAAATACGGAAGCTGGCAAGTAAACAAAGTCAACGCCACCGGATTTTTTCGTTCTGAAAAAATAAACGATCGATGGTGGATCATCGACCCGGAAGGATATCCATTCATTCACAAAGGTGTAGCCGTTTATCGACCCGGTGCATCAGAGCTCCAGAAAAAAAAGATGCAAGAAAAATATACTGACGAGAAGGGCTGGATACAGAAGGAGAGCGCATTGCTGCGCCAACATGGATTCAATGGAACGGGTGCATGGTCCGCAGTTGATTTGATACGAACTTCAGATGCACCGCTTGTGTATACCGTCATCATCAACCCCATGCAAAGTTATAAGGCTGAACACATAAAACGTTTTGGTGGAAAGTATAAAGTAGCGGGTTGGCAAGGCTTTCGTTTTGATCTTGCTATGGTATTTGATCCGGAGTTTGATCAACACGTAGAGAAAACGATTCGAGAAATTGCGCAATACAAAGACGATAAATTCTTATTGGGTTATTATACCGACAATGAACTTCCCTGGAAAACAGACGCCCTGGATATCCATTTAACATCGCTTGCCAAAGATGAACCCGGTTATATCGCAGCACGCAAGTGGTTTGATGAGCGCAAAGGCAAACAAGCGAGAGTGGAAGATATTACGGAAGAAGACCGCCTTGCTTTCTCCGGGTTTTATTTTGAGGCGTATATAAAAAAGGTAGCGGCAGCAGTTAAGAAATATGATCCCAACCACATGTATCTCGGTTGTCGATTTAATCAGATGAATCGGCAGGAATTAACGAATCCTGAAATTTTTAAAGTGGCCGGTAAATATATGGACATCATCTCCATCAATCACTACAGAATGTGGCAACCTGATCCTGTTCTACTAAGTAATTGGGAGAAGTGGTCTGGTAAACCGTTTCTGATTACCGAGTGGTATACCAAGGGCGTTGACTCCGGATTACCTAACAATGGTGGAGCAGGGTGGCTCGTGAAGACGCAACAAGACAGAGGCTATTTCTATCAGAACTTTGCTATCGAACTGATCAAAAGTAAAAATTGCGTGGGATGGCATTGGTTTACCTATCAGGATAATGATCCGAAAAATTTGAATGTGGACGAATCCAATCGGGATTCTAATAAGGGAATTGTGGATTCAGAATTTAATCAGTACAAACCTCTTTTGAAAGAAATGAAAATGTTGAATGATAACGTGTTCAACTTAATTAACTATTTCAACACAGAAACTTTAAAGCAGACAAATGAAACGAAATAAAGTCTTAGTCTCCGTAGCCGCTATTTTTTGTTTCTTTTTTATTTCAAATCTGAAGGCTCAGGTTCCAGGAAGTAAAATTGGAATCTTTGATCAATTCGCTGATGTAGGGTCGCCCGCAATTGCCGGTTCGGTAAGCTATCATGAGCCTTCACAAACCTATCACCTTACGGGATCAGGATCGAATATTTGGTTTGGTCAGGATAGTTTTTCTTTTCTCAGTAAGAAAATGAACGGTGATTTTATTCTGCAGACTCAGGTTCGATTTATAGGTGAAGGACACGAGCCTCATCGCAAAGCGGGTCTTATGATTCGAAGTTCAGCTGCACCCAATTCGCCAGTGATTGCCTGTACTGTTCATGGCGATGGCTTAACTGCTTTTCAATATCGAACCACTTCGGGTGGAACGATGAAGGAAATTAAATTGACAATTAAAGCACCCGATGTACTTCAACTGGAAAAGAGTGGCAATACGTACACGATGTCGGTTGCACGCTATGGAGAGGTGTATCAGGTAGAGAAATTAGATAGCATAGACCTTGGGGAAGATTTAATCGCAGGTCTCTTTATTTGCGCACATACCAATGCGTTTTCTGAAGAAGCAGTTTTTAGCAACACACGAGTCTTCAATGTTGCTCCTCGTGACTTGATTCAATACAAAACTTATATCGGAAGTCTGCTCGAAGTGATGGACGTGACAACCGGAAACCGTCAGGTGGTTGCAAGTTCGGAAGGATCATGGCAAGCACCTAACTGGACGCCCGATGGTAAAACGTTGATCTATAATTCTTCAGGTAAGCTTTACAATTTTGATTTAGCCACGAAGGTGTCAACAGAATTGAATACCGACTTTGCTATTAAAAATAATAATGATCACGTACTAACCTTTGATGGTAAGCAAATGGGAATAAGTCATCATGCAATGGATGCAAAAGGCCAATCGGTTGTGTATACCGTTCCGGTTACAGGTGGTATTCCAAAGCGCGTAACCGATAAGAGTCCTTCATACCTTCACGGTTGGTCGCCCGATAATCAGTTTTTATACTACACCGGTGAGCGGGAAGGAGAGCCCGATATTTATAAAATATCAAAAGATGGTGGAAAAGAAATTCGATTGACGAACGCAAAAGGGCTGGATGATGGTTCTGAATTTTCACAGGATGGAAAATACATCTACTTCAACTCCACACGAACAGGTACCATGCAGATTTGGAGAATGAGTCCCGATGGAAAAAATCAAACGCAGTTAACTTTTGACGAAATGAATAATTGGTTCCCGCACGTTTCTCCCAATAACAAGTGGATGGTCTTTGTTTCTTTTCCAAAGGAAATTCCTGCAGATAAGCATCCCTTTTATGAACGAGTTTATTTAAGACTAATGCCGATTGAAGGTGGCGAGGCAAAAGTTATTGCCTATGTATATGGCGGGCAGGGAACGATCAACGTACCGAGTTGGTCTCCCGACAGTAAAAGAATTGCTTTTGTTAGTAATGGAATATTTAAATAAAGAAAACGATGATGACCCATTTCCAAATTATGAAAATGAGTTCGCTTAACAGGCTCGCTCTATTTACTGCTGTTCTCTTTTTTAATCTCAGCGCCATTCCATCTATAGCGCAAAAGAAGAAAAGCGAAAAGGAAAGTGTGCCGATAGTCGCATCGCTCAATGCCTATTCTTTCAGTGACCTGTTAACTGCCCGTGATTCAAGAAACAAAGAACAAGTTTATACTTTGTTTAATTTGCTCGACTGGTGTGCAACAAACAACATCAAGGCGCTTGATCCAACAGCTTATTTTTTTCCTAGCTATCCTGACGTTCCTTCAGACGAATATCTAAAGAAGTTCAAAGACAGAGCCGCTGAATTGGGGATCGTCATCAGCGGCACTGGAATCCGAAATAATTTTGCCTCACCCGATCCTAAAGTTCGTGCGGAAGGAGTTCAGCTTGCAAAGAACTGGATTGTAGCTGCTTCAAAAATGGGAGCTCCGATGGTGCGATTATTTTCGGGAGATATTCCGAAGGGCTACGAAGATAAATGGGAGGAATCAGCCAGATGGATGATTGAATGTTATAAAGAGTGCGCAGCCTACGGTGAAAAATATGGAGTGAAAATCGGTATTCAGAATCATGGGGATATGTTGCAGACTGCTGCTCAGTGCATTTATGTATTGGAGAAAGTGAATTCGAAATGGGCGGGGCTGATTGTAGACACGGGTAATTTCAAAACTGCAGATCCTTACAAAGATATTGAGTTGGTCATTCCGTACGCCATTAACTGGCAAGTGAAGGAAAGTGTTTTTGGATTAGGCAGCGAAATACCTACCGACTACAAGCGCTTGATTCAGATTGTAAAGAATGGCGGCTACAAAGGTTACTTTCCAATCGAGACGCTTTTGGTACGCGGAAAGACGTACGATCCGTTTGCGTTAGTTCCTCAAATGTTGCATCAGGTGAACACCGCGATTAGCGAAGTATACAAGTGATTTAAATTATGTATCAAACCGAATGAGTTTGCCTCTATGAAAAATATATACAACATGAAAATGAATTTCTTCTTCTCACTTGTCTGCATTGTAGTTTCCGTAGATCTATCAGCGCAGGATAAATTTGGCGAAGGATATGCATTCCAACAAAATGAAAAACTTGGTCGCGGAGTTAATATTATTGGCTATGACCCGTTGTGGAAAGATCCATCGAAAGCCCGGATGAAAGAAAAGCATTTCAAGCTGATTAAGGATGCTGGTTTTGATAACGTTCGCATTGTAATTGGTCCATTCAAATTTTCAATGAATGATTCGTTGTATACCATCAAGCCGGAATTTTTTACAACACTGGATTGGGCAATCAAAGAGTCATTAAAAAATAAGCTCATGGTAATTGTTGATTTTCATGAACATGGTGCTATGCAGAAAGATCCGTTGGGTACAAAGCCAAAACTTCTGGCCATGTGGAAACAAATTGCGAATCATTGCAAAGACTACTCAAATGATGTGTTGTTCGAAATTGCCAATGAACCGAACATGAAGCCCGAAGTTTGGAATGAGATACACAGAGCAGCGTATCAGATTTTAAGAGAGTCAAATCCTAAGCGTACGATTATTATAGGAACGATCAATGGTAATCAAATTAAGTTTTTGCAGGATTTGACTTTGCCCGAAGCGGATCGAAATATTATTGTTGCTATTCATTATTATAGTCCCATACAGTTTACACATCAAGGTGCACCATGGTCGGTGAAGAATAAAGATCTGAGTGGCATTGAATGGAAACAAACCAAGGAAGAGGAGGCAGCGGTGAATCTTGATTTTGACATGGCGCAAGATTGGTCAAAGAAACATAACCGACCCTTAACCTTGGGAGAATTTGGCGCTTACGAAAAAGCGGATTTGCCTTCGCGTATACGATGGACAAACTACATTGCCAGACAAGCTGAAGCTAGAAAATGGAGCTGGAGTTATTGGCAGTTTGATTCCGATTTTATTTTGTATGATTTGGATAAGGATGAATGGGTTTTGCCGATTCGAGATGCCCTTATTCCTATTACCAAAAAGTAACAGGTAGGTAGTCATTAAGATTCTAATCCTATTTGGAATCTGAAAAGATTCCTGTGTAAACAAATAGAAATGACAAATAAGATAGTTCGGGCAGGAATCATTGGTTCCGGGTTTGCAGCACGATTTCATTTCGAGGCGTTAAGACGAGTCTTCAGTGTGCAGATTGAAGTGGTAGGTGCCTATTCAAAATCTCCAGACGAGTTAGTTGAATTTACTTCCAAGCGAAACATCAAATGCTTCGAGAGCATGGAGGAGCTCATTTCAGCATCGGATGTTCTGCATGTTTGTACGCCACCTTCTACGCACGAGCCAATTGCTGTTGAAGTATTGAAGCTGAATAAACATGTCATTATTGAAAAACCATTTACCGGATATTTCGGAGACGGAACAAAAGAATTTAACGGAGACAATTTTGATCGTGAGCTTGGATTGAAGAAATCACTTGAAAGCGTCAAGCGAATGCTCGATGCCGAACAAGCAAGTGAAGGAAGGATCATGTATGCTGAAAACTGGGTATATGCACCGGCCATTCAAAAGGAAAGGGAGCTGATCGAAAAAACGAAAGCACAAATTCTTTGGATACAGGCGCAACAATCGCATTCCGGTTCACATTCATCCGACTATGGACAATGGCGTCTTTCCGGTGGTGGATCGTTAATGGGAAAGGGTTGTCACCCGTTAGCAGCTTCTATTTATTTAAAACACGTTGAAGGACGAGTTAGAAATGGAATACCTATTCGTCCGAAAACGGTATCGGCAAGAACGCATACCATCACAAGAATGTCGGGATACAAAAATGAAGGACATCTTCGCGACACGTACAAGGATATAGAAGATTATGCATCCGTGCATATCGTATTTGAGGATGGAACCTTTGCTGATATTGTTGCAAGCGAATTATTGCAGGGCGGTGTAAAAAATTATGTCGAAGTCCACGCCAATAATCATCGCACCATTTGCAACATCGCACCGAATAACGCCATGCAGACGTACAATCCGAGGGAAGAAAATTTTAATGACGTATACGTAGTAGAAAAAACCGGAACCAAGCAAGGATGGTCATTTATATCTCCTGACGAAGCATGGTTCAATGGCTATCAACACGAGATGGACGCTTTTTATAAATCATTATCATTTAATGAACCAATTGAAAGCGGCAGTCGGTTGGCAGCGGACGTAGTGACCACGATCTATTCTGCCTATGTATCAGCGGATCTCCAGGGTGCTGAAGTGTCTATTTCAATTTTTAACAGATAAGATTTTAGTACAGATGATACTCAACTCATTAATCGTGGCAACATCTTAAACTAGTGAAATCTAAAAAATGGTGTTAAATAAATCCTCCGATACAACTCCCGTAAAAAAATACAGATGGATTATACTTTCATTGGTATTTTTTGCGACCACCATTAATTACCTCGACCGCCAGGTAATCAGTCTCCTAAAAGATGATTACCTCGAGCCACTGTTTGGCTGGAATGAATCCGACTACGCCAACATTGTTATAGCATTCCAGATCACCTATGCATTGGGTATGATAGGTTCTGGTTTTATGATCGATCGTATTGGAACCAAACTGGGTTACGCACTTTCATTGACGGTGTGGAGTTTGGCTTCAATTGGTCATGCGTTGGCTAAATCAACTTTTGGGTTTATGATGGCGAGGGGTGTGTTAGGAGTGAGTGAGGCTGGAAATTTTCCAGCCGCCATCAAAACCGTTGCTGAATGGTTTCCAAAAAAAGAACGGGCACTGGCAGCCGGTATTTTTAATTCAGGCACAAATGTAGGCGCCATTTTAGCACCGCTCTCTGTTCCACTAATTGCGGTTACGTTAGGGTGGGAGTGGGCGTTTATTATTACCGGTGCCATTGGACTTATCTGGTTGATCTTTTGGTGGTGGTTGTACGAGAGTCCACAAAATCATAAAAAGATTTCAAAACAAGAATTGGATTACATCAACAGTGACGAACCTGATGATACAACAGCGTCTGATCAGCTTGCAAAAGTTAAGTGGGTTACCCTGTTGGGTTTCAAACAGACGTGGGCGTTTGCATTGTTAAAGTTTTTTACTGACCCCATCTGGTGGTTTATTTTATTCTGGCTCCCTTCATTCCTGAATAAGCAATATGGCATGACCAAAATGGAATTAGCTTTTCCAATAGCAGTGGTCTACACCATGGCCATGTTTGGTAGTATTGCCGGAGGATGGCTTTCTGGATTTTTCATCAACCGTGGCTGGCCTTTGTATAAAGCACGAAGAACAGCCTTGCTGATTTTTGCCTTATGTGCATTACCCATGCTTTCTGCGCAATGGCTAGGTACCTATAATTACTGGTATGCAGTTTTCATCATTGGGTTGGCCGCGTCTGCACATCAGGCATGGTCGGCAAATATCTTCACCACAGTATCAGACATGTTTCCGAAACGAGCTGTGGCTTCTGTTGTTGGCATTGGAGGAATGATTGGCGCAGTGGGGGGAATCATCATCGCCAGAACCGCGGGTTTATTATTAGATCATTATAAGGAGATGGGAAATATCGAAGCAGGATATTATATCATGTTTATTATTTGTGCATTGGCTTATATCATCGCCTGGTCGTTGTTCAGTTTGTTGGTGCCGAAAATGCCTAAAGCAAAAATAGAGTAGAAGATCATCATACTATGATTTTTTTAAAATTTAAAGTATACAAACCCAAACAGTAAAATATTAACGCAAGAAAAAATGGTTGAAGAAAAGTCAGGTTTATTTTCATTAAATCACAAAGTAATTATTGTAACCGGAGGTACCGGTGTATTGGGCAGCTCCTTTGTCAACGCGATCGTTCGGCAAAAAGGAAAAGTTGTTCTCTTGGGAATCGATAAAGAAATCGGTGATCGAAGGGCAGAAGAAATTAATAACAATGGAGGTGATGCAATTAGCATTTACGCTAACGTTTTAGAGGAGCCTCAACTTATTAATGCTCGTGAAAAAATCATGGCTACCTATGGACGCATTGATGGATTAGTAAATGCTGCAGGAGGTAATGTGCCAGAAGGAGTATTGCCTCCTGCCAAAGATGTATTTGATTTGAATATCGAAGGAATGAAAAAGGCGATGGTCCTCAATTTATGGGGCACCATAATTCCGGTACAAGTGTTTGGACCTGAGATGGCGAAGTCGGGAGGTGGAAGTATTGTAAACATTTCGTCAGTCAGTTCAAAACGAGCATTGACTCGTGTGTTGGGGTACAGCATGGGTAAGGCTGCTGTGGATTGTTATACCAAATGGTTTGCTGTTGAAATGGCAAATCGATATGGCGATGCCATTCGAATGAATTCCATCATGCCGGGTTTCTTTTTAACAGAGCAGAATCGAACGTTATTGACCAATGCCGATGGAAGTTTGACGGAACGTGGTCATTCGATTATCAGTCACACTCCGTTCAAACGATTTGGGCATCCAGAAGAATTGGTAGGAGCATTGATCTGGCTGTTAAGCGATGCTTCAAAGTTTATTACCGGAATGGACATCGGTGTAGATGGTGGCTTTACAATTAATAGTGGCGTTTAGAAAAACAAAAATTACAATGGAAACAAAATATTTTCCGTCTTACGGACAAGTTGATTTTCGGATGGAACAAACCATGCGTTGGTATGGTCCTAACGATCCGGTTTCATTATCCGATATTAGACAAGCTGGATGCACCGGTATTGTATCGGCATTGCATCACATTCCCAACGGTCAGGTTTGGACAATTGCAGAGATTGCAAAACGAAAAGAAAGTATTGAACAAGCCGGTTTGAAATGGAATGTCGTGGAGAGTGTACCTGTGCATGAAGCAATCAAAACACAAACCAAAGGTTTTGAACAGTATATCGAAAATTATAGAATGAGCATCGCCAATCTGGCTGCGTGTGGTGTAAAAAATATTACCTACAATTTTATGCCGGTGCTGGATTGGACAAGAACTGATTTAAGTTATCAGGTTGAAGATGGCTCTAAAGCTTTGCGTTTTGAAATGGCCGCTTTCGTAGCATTCGATCTTTTTATTTTGAATCGCAAGGATGCGATGAAGGATTATGATCCATCGACAATCACACGCGCCACAAATCGGTTTGCCGAGATGGATGAAGATGAAAAATTATTGCTACAGCGCAACATCATTGCCGGACTTCCTGGCAGTGAGGAAAGTTTTACAATTGAACAATTTCAACTTGCGTTGGATGCCTACAAAGGAATTGATCGCAAGAAGTTGCAGCAGCACCTTATTTATTTCTTGCAGCAAATTATACCAACTGCAGAATCGAATGGGGTGGTGATGTCGATCCATCCGGATGATCCTCCATTTGCCGTGTTGGGATTGCCGAGGGTAGTAAGCAATGCGGATGACGTTCAGGCATTGATAGATGCTGTGCCATCCCTTTCCAATGGTCTTTGTTTTTGTACAGGATCATATGGTGTGATTACCAGCAACGATTTAGCTGCAATGGTTAAACGTTTTAGCGATCGCATTCATTTCATTCACCTTCGCAGTACAAAAAGAAATGAGTTCGGAGATTTTTATGAGGACAATCATCTGGAGGGTGATGTAGATATGTATGCTGTTATCAAAGAACTGGTGAAAGCGATGCAGAATAGAAAATGTTCTATACCCATGAGACCCGATCACGGTCATCAGATGCTGGACGATTTAAAAAAGAGAACCAATCCTGGTTATTCAGCAATCGGACGTTTGCGTGGGCTGGCAGAAATACGGGGAGTCGAATTGGGAATATTACGAAGTCTTTCGGAAATATAAGATGAACAGTGTAGCGTGTTTTGGAGAATTATTGTTACGGACATCGCCTGAATTAAATTCGATGATGGAATAGTGCATTGAATAAATTCAAACTACTTACAGAATTATGAATAAGCAAATAGTGATAGATGCCATTATCCGACAATGTATGTTGCCATTGTATTATCATACAGACGCTGATGTAAGTATTGCCGTTTGTGAAGCATTGTACAAAGCAGGTATTCGAGTGATTGAGTATACCAATCGAGGAGAAAATGCATTCCGTAATTTTCAATTGCTGTTAGATCAACGTGATCATAAATTTCCTGATCTGCTTTTAGGTATTGGTACGATTAAATCCGATGCCGAAGCGGAAAAATTTTTGAGTATCGGAGCCGACTTTATCATTTCTCCAGGAATTATTCCGTCCATCGGCTTCATCACAAAAAATAGGAACAAGCTTTGGATTCCGGGATGCATGACGGTTACTGAGATAATGTTGGCAGAGCAAGCAGGGGCATCGATGATAAAGTTGTTTCCGGGTAATGTATTAGGACCTGAATTTATGTCCAGCATAAAAGAGATTTTTCCGCTCCTTTATTTTATGCCTACAGGTGGAGTGGATACGTCTAAAGAAAATATTGAAGGGTGGTTTAATGCAGGTGTTTGTGCAGTAGGAATGGGTAGTAAACTAATTAGTAAAAAATTACTGGAGCAAAAGAAGTTTGATATCATCGAGCGCGATACAAAAGCAGTGCTAACCCTGATTCAATCTCTACATGTTAGTACCACTAATCGTTTATTTTAAATACGGTATAGATGAAAAGAGTTTTGCGAACAGTGTGTTTTAAATATGCCATCATGGTGGCAGCGGGTTTGCTTGTGCAGAATTCTGCTTTAGCGCAGACTATTGTAACAGACAATGCTTTGGAACAACGACTCGATTTACTGTTGAGTAAAATGAGTATGCAGGAGAAGATTGAACAGTTGTATTACTTAACGGATGGCAACCAGCGTTTAGGAATACCTCAATTTAAAGGTAGCGATGGACCACACGGAATTGGAAATAATGCGAAAGGTTATTCTTCATTTCCAGTAACAATTGCCATGGCTGCTACCTGGGACCCTGGATTAATAACACGGGTGGGAAGAGCGATCTCATTGGAGCAAGCCGCAAGAGGTAAAGATAGAATTGCCGGCCCAACGTTAGACATGCTCATTGATCCACGCATTGGCAGAGCGCCCGAAACTATTGGTGAAGATCCTTTCCTGGGTGGAAGAATTTCAGCAGCGTTTGTATTGGGACAAAATACTACTTCCGTATTTGGATCGATCAAGCACTATAATCTTAATACCTACGAAATTAACAGAAGAACCAACGACTACTTGAGTGATGATCGAAGCCTTGTTGAATTTTGGGGAGCACATTGGAAAAGAACCATTCAGTATGGAGGTGCCCTCTCTGTAATGTGTGCCTATAATTGGGTGAATGGCGACAAGTGCGCTGAGAACAAATACATGATCAAAACCTTATTGCGCGATCACTGGGGATTCGACTACTATACCATGAGCGACTGGGGAGGGTTTAAAGAAACCGGTAAAGCCCTCAATGCTGAACTGGATTTTTGTGAGGGAAATGATTTATACATTAAAGAACTACCGATTGGTTTAAAGAATGGATCGTTTGATAGCACGCTTGTGGATAGGGCCGTCAGGAATGTATTGCGGACAAAAATTATTTCAGGTATGATGGATGGCGTTCCTGTTATCCCTAAGTCAATCATTGATAGTAAAGAGCATCGGGAACTTGTTTATGAAAGTGGTTTGAAGGGATTGGTGTTGTTAAAAAATGATGCGAATGTATTACCATTCGATAAATCGAAGCTGAAATCACTTGCCGTTATCGGACCGAATGCAGCCGTGCTTCCTTTGGATGGCAACAGCAGTTCTAAAGTTTCGCCTTCTTACCGAATTCCGGTTTATGATGGAATCAAAAGCATATTTGGCGTTGAGCGGATATTATATGCAAAGGGATGCAACATAAATGATAAAGACAGAACGCAATTTAAAGAAGCGATAGAAGCTGCTAAGAAGTCACAGTATGTTGTTTTTGTAGCTGGGCTTGACAGCACCGTTGAAGGTGAAGGATATTTTTTAGATAAGGAGGCAGATGAAAAAGGTGGTGGAAGTGTTACGCGTCCCGACAGACCGTCACAAACCGTTTTACTTCCTGGTATGCAAAATGAATTGATCAATGAAATTGCAAAAGTAAATCCTAACATTATTCTAGTAGTAATCTCGGGTGGTACCTGTAGTGTGACTCCCGTTATAAAAAATGTGAAAGGTTTGCTTTATGCATTCTATCCAGGTCAGGAGGGAGGCAGAGCAATAGCAGATGTATTGTTTGGTCATTATAATCCATCAGGAAAATTGCCCGCCACCATTCCCAAAGATGACGCTCAGATTATTCCAATAAGCGCAGACTTTAGAAATATGGTTACAAAAGGAGTAGGATATCGTTGGTTCGATAGCCAACAACTAACACCAGAATTTTCATTTGGTGCAGGCATTAGCTATACTACTTTTAAGTATTCAAATATTAGAATCAATAAACCTACTGCAAAAGTTGGTGAGTTGATTGAGGTTTCCTTTGATTTAAAGAACACCGGAAAGAGAAGAGGAGAGGAAGTAGCACAACTTTATCTTTCTACTGGCACCGTCACTCCGGCCATTAAAATGCCTGCAAAACAATTGAGAGGATTTCAAAAGGTAGAATTGCAACCAGGAGAAGTAAAATCAATTACGATAAAACTTAGCGCAGAAGAGTTATACATCTACAATGAGAAAACAAACTCGTACGAAGTGCCCAGTGGTGAGTACAACGTACAGGTAGGAGGAGCGTCTGACAAACTTCCATTGAAAGTTTCCTTCAACTTAACTCCGTCATTAGGTAAGCCCGATCTGCAAGTGGTAAAAATGTATAATATGTTTGTCGCCAACTTTTCCAAAAGAAGGTGAGCCGGTTGTGTTCATGGCTTCCTTAATCAACAGTGGTACTGCTGCAACAAAGGCTGGCGACAAACATATTATACATTTTTATGTTGATGGAACAGAAGTAGCATACTATCATTCGATAAATACCTCTATTTCAGCTGGAGGAATGCAACTCGCTTGTGCGCAGAGTCTGAGTGGAAAGAACTGGTTGCCATCGAAAGGAACATTTAAAATCGTTGCCACAGTGGAGACGATAAAGGATAATGACCTTGTTGAAGGCAAGAACTCCTGCGAGGCACAATTAATTATTCCCAACGGAAAAGTTATACCCATAGAGATTGCAACTATTTTAAAGCAGTAGCATGAATAGGATTTTTCTTGTG
>DAIQPD010000218.1:0-6866 GCA_036787535.1 Chryseolinea sp. | reverse complement strand
GATGATTGTGGTAAACACGAATCCACTGTACACGCCTCGTGAAATGGAGCATCAGTTTAAAGATTCGGGAGCCGTTGCAATTGTGATTGTTGCCAACTTTGCCAGCAATCTCGAAAAGATTATAGCAAACACATCCATCAAACATGTCATCGTAACACAACTGGGTGATACGCTGGGGGGGGTGAAAGGTATGATTGTGAATTTCGTAGTGAAGAATATTAAAAAGATGGTACCCTCATATCATCTTCCCGGAGCGATTTCATTTAATGCAACATTAGCAAAAGGTGCATCACTGCACTACACTAAACCTTCTATCGCTATAAACGACCTGGCGGTTCTACAATACACTGGAGGAACTACTGGAATTGCGAAAGGAGCTCAACTATCACACGCCAATATTGTATCGCATAATTCCATGATCACGGAATGGTTCAAACCGTACATGAATAAAAATGGTGGTGATCTTATCATCACTGCCATACCGATGTATCACATCTTTGCTCTCACTGTTAATGGAATGCTGATGTTTAGCACCGGTGTAAAAAATGTATTGATTACAAACCCGCGCGATATCCCTGGTTTTGTTAAGGAATTAAAAAAACATAAGTTCACGATTATCACAGGTGTAAATACACTCTTCAATGCATTACTAAATAATCCTGATTTTAAGAATCTTGACTTCTTAGCATTGAAAGGTGCCGTTGCTGGTGCGATGGCTGTACAAGATGTGGTAGCAAAACGGTGGAAAGAAGTTACAGGCACAGATTTGATTGAAGGCTACGGCTTAAGTGAAACCTCTCCTGTTTTATGTTGCAATCCATTGGATGGCACACACCATGCTGGCACCATTGGCGTACCTATGCCGAGTACTGAGATTGCTATTTTCGATGATAATGGAAATCGAGTACCTCAAGGAGAACCAGGTGAAATTTGTGCACTAGGGCCACAAGTAATGTCAGGTTATTGGCAGAAAGATAATGACGGTGTTTTCTTCCCAGGTGGATGGTTTAGGACAGGTGATATTGGTGTGATGAATGCTGATGGATTCTTTAAGATTGTCGATCGTAAAAAAGATATGATTAAAGTCTCTGGCTTTAATGTTTATCCAAGTGAAATTGAAAACGTCATTTCGATGCATCCGAAAGTGTTAGAAGTCGCAGCCATTGGCATATCCGATGTAAAATCAGGAGAAGTGATCAAAGCCTTTATTGTAAAACGCGATCAAAGTTTAACCGAAGAGGAAATCAAGAAATTCTGCCACGAAAATCTCACCAACTATAAAGTGCCAAAGTATTTCGAATTCAGAACCGAACTTCCCAAAACCAACGTGGGCAAAATTTTAAGAAGGGCTTTGAAAGAAGAAGTTGCAGCTGCTTGATAATTTGAATTACTTTGCGAAATTTTATAATAACTATGTTCAGGATTCTTTCATTCATCACGCTGTTTGTTCTATTTATATCCTACAGCAAACTATCAATACAATCATTCAAACAAACCACCAACTCAAAAGGTGCAATTGCAGATACCTTAAAATATCCAGAGGAAGTCCACTTAAAAAATCTCAGACAGCTAACCTTCGGTGGTGACAATGCAGAAGCATATTGGAGCTTCGACAGCAAACAGCTTACTTTTCAATCTAACAACCCTGCATGGAATTTAAAGTGTGATCAGATTTTTGTTACGAATGTTGATGGTGCCAATTTGAAAAACAATGTACCTCAACGCATTAGTAATGGTGAAGGAAGAACTACGTGCTCCTATTTTTTAAAAGGCGATTCGCTCATTCTGTTTGCATCAACTCATTTAGGAGGAAAAGATTGTCCCGTTGAACCAGAACGTAAACCCGGAGGAAAATACCTATGGTCGGTGTATGATTCCTATGATATTTTCGTTGCCGATTTAAAAGGTAATATCAAAAAGCAACTCACTAATTTAAAAGGGTATGATGCTGAAGCAACAGTATCACCGAAAGGAGATAAAATTGTATTTACTTCAACACGTAATGGTGATCTCGATTTGTATATCATGAACATCGATGGATCGAATGTAAAACAAATTACGAACGAGCTTGGTTACGATGGTGGTGCATTCTTCTCGCCTGATGGATCTAAACTTGTTTTCCGTGCATCGCGATTCACAACGGATGAACAACGGAATGAATACAAAGATTTGTTAAAACAGGGATTGGTCGCTCCCACCACTATGGAAATTTTTACTTGCAATATAGATGGCTCGAATCTTATGCAACTCACCAAATTGGGCAAAGCAAACTGGGCACCGTTCTATCATCCATCCGGCAAGAAGATTTTATTTTCATCCAATCATAAAGGAACAAGAGGTTTTGAATTTAACATCTACATGATCAATGAAGATGGCACAGGCCTTGAGCGCATTACCCACGATTCAGTTTTCGATTCATTCCCAATGTTCTCACCTGATGGCAAGCGACTTGTATTCTCATCAAACCGACACAATGGAGGAACAAGAAATACGAACTTATTCGTAGCCGATTGGGTGGATTAGACTTTACATACTTGATACTTGACATTAGACACAAGACTTTAGTCTTTAAGCTTCTTATAAAAAAACATTAAAAGTTGACATTGGTTTGCAGTCCATGTAACTTCAAACCTCGAACTTCAAACCAAAGAACTATGCTAGGCTTCTTCGAACATCAATACCTTTCTTACAAAAAGAACCATATCAAGAATCTATTGGCTTTAGCAAAAGTGGATGGGCATATGCACCCTAAAGAAGAAGAACTTCTTTATAAAATAGCCAAACGGTATGGCTTAAAGGATCGCCAGGTTAAGGAATTGATTGATAGCGATGAGAAGTTCGTAATGAATGTGCCTGATAATCACAACGACAAAATGAACTTGTTGTATGATTTAGTACTCATGGTTTATGCCGATGGCGTGGTTGACGAACACGAACTTGAATTTTGTGAAGAAGCGGTGAAGCAGTTCGGAATGAAAAAGGGATTGGTTAACTTTTTATTAGAAGAATTTGACCGTGGCACACCACCACCTCCTGATGAATGGGATGAGATTAAGCGCGAAGCGAAAGATAAATATCTGAGTAAGAAATAGAAATGTTAGAACATTCTCTTTTCTTTCTATTAAAACACATTCTCAATCCCCCAGAACTTATCAATAATAACCAGGATCGAAAGAATACCTAATAACGAAGGACAAACATATTGAATAGTAAAGTTTAAGTACTTGCGTACAAACGATTTCATATATCCTTCGTTGCCCAAAGCCATTTCCTCATCCATACTGTTTATTTTCCAACGATAGGTAATGAATCCACACATCAAACATCCGCCAACGGTTAAGGAGATGTCGCACATATCCGCGACAAACGATAAGTAATCCTGACCTCTGTAGAACCCTAGTTTATTGAGTGCAGGTATCATGCCCTGACTCATCATTACCGGAAGTCCCAAAATAAAAATCAAAAGCGCGAGGCCCCATACTACATTTTTGCGCTTCATTTTCTTCTGATCCACTAAATACGCTACCGGAACTTCCAAAAGAGAAATGGTAGAGGTTAAAGCAGCAAAACAAACGAGTAGAAAAAACGATCCACCCACAATTCTTCCAAGAAGTGGACCCATTTCATGAAAAATCTGAGGTAATACAATAAAGATGAGTGGAGGGCCTGCTGGTGCTACTTCTGACACACCTGTTTTGGATTGTAAAAAGAAAACGAGTGGAAATATCATCAACCCCGACAAGAAAGCTACCGATGTATCCGCTAATGAAATCACCGCAGCCGATGATGAAATGTTTTCTTCCTTCTTTAAATATGATCCATAGGTAATCAACGCTCCCATTCCCAGCGACAACGAGAAGAACGCCTGCTTCAAGCCTTCGAACACCGTTTGAATTTTTAATTCACTAAAATCAGGTATGAGATAAAATTTAACGCCCTCTATCGCATTCGGCAACGTCAGACTATAAATGATAATGCCGATCAGAATAATGTACAAAGCCGGCATCATAATTTTGTTGGCTGCTTCAATTCCCTTTTGAATGCCCTGCGAAACAATCAAAGCCGTAATGGCCATAAACAATAATGAGAAAATGAAATTAGAATTTGCCACTCCCTTCGCACTGCTCAAATCGAGAATGTCATTAACAAAGAGACCAAAGAAAGAACCGAAATTAGGTTCATTTAACAAATCTCCAAATGATATGTGAAGGAAATACCCGAATGCCCACCCCGCTACTACGTTATAAAAAGAGAGAATGAAAATACCAGCCAGAATTCCGAAAATACCAAGGTATCCCCACTTGCCTCCTCCTAATTTTTGATACGATCCATAGGCATCCAATCCGGCTTTACGTCCAATGGCAATTTCTCCTGCCATTACCGGATAGCACAATAATAGAATACAGATCAGGTAAATGATGAGGAAAACTGCTCCTCCATTTTGACCTGCCAGATAGGGAAACTTCCAGATATTACCTAAACCAACAGCCGAACCTGCTGCTGCCAGTATAAACCCTATTCGCCCTGAAAAATTACCTCTGTTTGCCATGCGTGGTATCGTTTGAAATCTGAGCAAAATAGACCTTAAACTTTAATATTCAAATTACGGTTACGTTGTTGGGGTATGTTGATTATATATCAACCGTTCACAAAAGTGGAATCACCACTCACAATTTTTAAATGCGATTATGTTTTTACGCTGATTGAATAAAGGTAAATTCGAAACGGAAAGAGAGACCAGATATGGAAGACCTACGGAAACTAACCACCCAGGAAAAAGCATTACGGATCAACTTAAGCAAAGCCATTTATGGATCGTTTGCCGAGATTGGTGCCGGACAGGAAGTAGCAGCAAATTTTTTTAAAGTAGGCGGGGCATCGGGTACGGTTGCCAAAACCATGTCTGCTTATGATATGAAGTTCAGTGATGCCATATACGGCTATTGCGAGCGATATGTGTGTGAAGATCGTCTCATGCGAATGCTTGATCATGAATATGTTTTGTTACCTGAGCGGCTTCCCCATCGCATTGCCGATACACGCTTCTTTGCATTCGCGGATACGGTTGAAGTTTTAAACTTTGAAAGAACCAATCAAGGTCATGGATGGATTGGTTTGCGCTTTCAACTTCGTCCTGAGAGTGCTCCTAATGAATGTATCTTCCATGTGAAGATGCACGATAACGATCCGCTTCAACAGCAATATGCATTGGGAATCGTGGGAGTGAACATGCTCTACTCGTGTATGTTTGGTAAGGATGCGGAAGAAATTCTGTTATCCTTGATGGACGGATTGTCCAGCCGAAGAATAGAGATCGATATGTTTCGACTCTCAGGCCCTGATTTCAAACATGTTGACAATCGCTTGATGGCATTGAAACTGGTAAAAAATGGACTGACGAAAGCAGCGATGTTCGGACCAGATGGAAATGTAATGCAGCCCTCAGATGAATTATACAAAAAGAATGTATTGGTATTGCGTGGACGATTTAGACCAGTAACGCATGTTAATGCGGATATGCTTTTGGCTTCGCGTAGGCATTTCAGGCGTGAGCCAGATGTTGAACGCTCAAAAATGGTAGTACTTACTGAACTTACATTAAACGACTTGAGCCCCGATGGAAAGATCGATGAAAAAGATTTCCTCTATCGTGCTGATATTATTTGTTCACTCGGACAAAGTGTATTGATCTCAAATTATTTTGAATACTATAGACTGGTAGATTACCTATCAAAAATTACGAAAGGGAAAAAGATTGGAATCATTATGGGGATTTATGCCCTGCAAAAAGTATTTGATGAGAATACCTATTCAAATCTTCGGGGTGGTATAATGGAATGCTTTGCGTCCCTATTTGGATCGAACGTAAAGCTTTACATCTACCCTGCATTGAAAAAAGATTCTGAAGAAACTTTTTTACTAAAGGATTTCGAGATTGAACTACCCGATCATTTAAAAAGCCTCTTCCGATACCTCATTGAAAATAATAAGTTAGAAGATGTGAAGGATGCAAACACTCGCAACTTGCATATTATTTCAGACAATGTATTAGCAATGATTCGCAAAGGTGAGGCTGGATGGGAAAAACTTGTTCCGCATAAAGTTGAAGAAGCAATTAAAGAACATGGCTTGTTTGATTATCCGTATGCACAAGACGTAAAACAAATTTCAGTTTAGAATCAATGTTCACTCAAAAATTTGCCTAGGGTCTGTAAAGTAAACTGTGTCAGTTATTCATTATTGTAATCGTATTTGATGTTGTAATGTGGGTTACTCTAAAAGTAAACTCTAAGTTAGAAGCGTAAAGTTGGTTTTTAGAGTCATCCATATTTCAACATCATAAAGGTAAGTTGAGCCTACCCTCGAACCAAATGGAAAGTTGTGATACCGTCATTCCCCAGTTTTGAAGTGGAGCAGTCCACTTCTTACGAATGTTCCGATAGGCCAGATAAATTAATTTTAACAGCGCCATATCAGAAGGGAATGCACCTTTGGTTTTTGTGACCTTGCGGACCTGGCGATGAAAACCTTCTATGGTATTGGTTGTGTAGATGAGTTTACGAATAGCAGGATCATATTTAAAATAAGTACTCAACTTCGGCCAGTTGTTGCGCCATGAGTTGATAACCAACGGATACTTTTTTCCCCACGTTTTATCCAATGCATCGAGTTGTTGTTCTGCTAGTTCTTTGGTCGTTGCACGATACACTTCTTTAAGATCACCCAAGAAAGGTTTCTGATCTTTACTGGCTACATACTTGAGGCTGTTGCGTATCTGATGAACAATACAGCTCTGCACTTCTACTTTAGGGAACGTGCTTTGAATGGCCTCGGCAAAACCATTGAGATTGTCTATGCAGGCAATG
>DAIQPD010000032.1:0-30926 GCA_036787535.1 Chryseolinea sp. | reverse complement strand
AACTGTTACAAATCTGTTTTCAGATTCTTGTCCAGTCTTATAGGGGGTTAGTACATTTATTGCTTTAAGTAATTGTCTTTTTTTTGCGATTGAGTTGTAATTTTTTAGAATTTCATTTTTTAGGGACTCAGCCATGTCGAGGTTTGACCTAATTGTATTAATAAGACAGAGTTCAAGCGCTGTCGCAGAGTCTAAAATTGACTTTCGAAGATTGTTCGTTATCAATGCCTGTTTTGCTTCACGAAGAAGTTCAAGTTCAAGTAGAGGATGTTTATTTTCATTTGTAAGGTTTAAAGCATCGCTTAATTGATTAAGAGTAACTCCTGATTTTTGGTCAACGATAACATTTACATTTTGTGGGGGGAAATATCTATCTATTAGTTTTGACTCTTTAGAAATGTATAATTCTCTTTTTTCTGTCCTTTCTAAAAGAACTTGAGAAATTCCAAATCGAGCCATACTAAGGTCTTGTCCGGAAAGGATACTTAAGTTGTCTTTAAGCAGCTCAATCCAATTACTTAATTCAGCATAAATCCGTTTTGCAGCTCCGCTAATCTGTTCTTCATTTTTTATATCGAACCAAAAGCCAAAAGCCTCTAAACTTGAGTCTCCCTTTGGCCATGAGAATGGAACTCCCCACTTTCCTTCCATCTTAATTTTTGAATTCAGTCCCTTTGGTGCTAATAATTCATAACGAGCAAATGACCGGTCTTTGTCCTTTGTCTTAAATTCCGGGTCAAGTGTTGGAGTTGCTAGTATCCCATCAAATCCTGAAACTGAAATCGAGAACTGCTCATCAAGACACTCTGCGTCAACTGTAATCGAATTTTTTAGATAAACTATTCCTTCGAGTCTCATGTGTCTTAAAAATAAATGGCCCACAACGTTTGTGCATAAGCAGTGGCGGGAATTCGAAGCGCGTCACTGTCCCACGACACCAAACGTTATTTGAAAAACTAAACTACAAATTTACACTGAACCCCGCCATTGATTATGCACTTTGTTGTGGGTAGTAGCCTCTTACACCAATCCTTTTTTAACAAGTCCAATGTTAGGATTCTTTTTCTTCTCTGTCGGAGTCAATACCTTTGTCAGTGCGTTTGCCAAAACCCATCTTAAATTCTTGTCCGGCTCCTTGTAAAAATGTTCTAGCAATTTGTCTTTGGCTAAATCTCTTGCGCCTTTTTCAGTCAATGCTCTAATAATTCCTTCTCTTATTCTTTCATGATGTGGCTTGTCCAAGTGGTCGACAAGAATGGGATACACCTGATTGTAAGTTCCTGTAAACTTGTTGTCCAGAAAGGGATGCTTTACATTATTTACCAAGTCCCAAACAGAATCTATATTAATACCTTTTTGCTTTATTTCATTGACGAGTCCTTCTTCGTCCTTGTCCAACTCCGCTTTAAAGATTCTCATCTTTTCATCCTTCTCACGCATCATCTTTGGATACTCGGGATTGGATTCAAGTTGTCGATGTAATTCTTCTGCAGTTATTAGTCCTTTCTTAGTAGTCATCTTTGTCCAGAGGCTATTACCCACAACATTAGTAATCAAGCAACCCGGTTGCGCCTATTTCGTCATTGGCCGAAACGAATATAGGCGTCTTTACTGGCTTATCAAAAACTGTCCTTGGATCCTATTTCTCCAATGCTTCTTCGTCAATCTCTCTATATGGTATGTCGATACTTTCAAAAGGTGTTGTAGTTGTTCAGCGATTTTGTTAATCACAATTCCTAATGGCGTTGAAACTTTAAACCAACAACCTAAAACAGTAAACTGAAACCCTTAACTTTACACCTTAATCTTTTTCGCTTTAATGAATTTAGCTGACTCGCTTAAACATCCCATATTTTCAGTAGTAGGTAAGGTAGCCGACAACCTCAACATAGAAGCATATGTGGTGGGTGGTTATGTTCGCGATCTGATTTTGAATCGACCGTCAAAGGATATTGACTTTGTTTGTGTGGGCAGTGGCATTGACCTGGCACGTGAAGTGGCAAAAGCTCTTGGGCCAGAGGTGCAAGTACATATCTATAAGAATTTCGGCACCGCTCAAATTCCGTTTCAGGGAAGGGACTTTGAATTTGTCGGAGCACGCAAAGAATCGTATCGGCAGGAATCGCGGAAGCCCATTGTTGAAGATGGTACTTTAGAAGATGACCAAAAGCGCAGGGATTTCACCATGAATGCCATGGCCATCAGTCTGAATGCAAAAACGTTTGGAGAGTTGATTGATCCGTTTAACGGGCAGGAAGATATGAAGCGAAAAATCATTCGTACTCCGCTTGATCCTGTTATTACCTTCTCAGATGATCCGCTTCGCATGATGCGTGCCATTCGTTTTGCCTCACAGTTGAATTACGATATTGAAGCCGATACCTATGAAGCAATTTGCAGTCAGACGGAGCGATTGAAAATTGTTTCGCAGGAAAGGATTACCGATGAGTTGAATAAAATTATTCTGAGTCCGGTTCCTTCGTATGGTTTCAAATTACTTTTTCAGAGTGAGTTGCTTAAACTTTTCTTTCCGGAATTGGTGGCACTCCATGGTGTTGAGTACATCGGTAATAAAGCACACAAGGATAATTTTTTCCATACCCTTCAGGTGTTGGATAATGTGGCGAAGGTATCAGACGATTTGTGGCTGCGTTGGGCCGCCATTCTTCATGATATTGCCAAGCCTGCTACCAAGCGATTTGATAAAGATCATGGCTGGACGTTTCATGGTCATGAAGACCGAGGCGCGCGCATGACACCCAATATTTTCAGACGGATGAAATTACCCATGAATGAAAAGATGGAGTATGTTCAAAATCTGGTGCGACTTCATTTGCGCCCAATACCTTTATCGAAAGAAGTAACAGACTCTGCCATTCGCAGATTACTGTTTGATGCGGGTGATGATATTGATGATCTGATGAAACTTTGTCGCGCAGACGTTACCTCAAAGAACATGGATAAGGTAGGTAAGTTCCTTAAGAATTTTGATTTGGTAGAACAGAAGATTGCCGAAGTAGAACAGAAAGATCACATCCGGAATTTTCAGCCACCCATTACTGGCGATGAGATTATGAAAATGTACGATTTGCCTCCGGGGAGAATTATTGGTGATATAAAAGAGCAAATCAAAGAAGCTATTATGGAGGGCGAGATTCGAAACGATAGAGAAGAGGCGATGGCGTTGCTAGCGAAGATTGCGAAGGAGAAGGGACTTCTTTAGTTTGAGGTTCAAAGTTCAAGGTTCCAAGTTCCAGGTTCAAAGTTTAAAAGGCTGATTGAAAAAATTGAGGGACGTGCTGTGAACTGAATAGGTATTCAATTTACAGCACGTCCCTTTTATTGTCTGGCTATATTGAAATGATCTCTGTTACTCCACACGACCACCCATTCTGTAAATAATACCAACTTGTAAGGACACCGTACTGAATGCTCTTCCCTCTCGTAACTCTTCCCTTGGTTTGTTTATATCAACCGGAGCGTTTAATGTAATCTCTCTTTTGTAAATTGTTTCCTTATAATAGGTTGAGTAATCTGGCAACTGGTCAACATCATCAAAGATGTCTTCTGTTACCGTCCTCTCCTTCGCATAATAGGTCATGCTGATAAAATTAATTTCAGTGAACAAATCAATGTTTCCACTCAACATCCAGTTCATACCAACCGCACCTTGAATTCCATAGGCCATGCCTTTATTCATCTCCCATTTCAATGAACCTGTGCTTGTTCCATCCAAATCGTTATAATAGGTCTGCTCACCCTTAATCTTAGGATTGCAAAGAATCGCGCCAAATCTTCCATACGGCATTTTTGAACCTGAACCAGTAGTGATAACAAAAGATGGATTGAAATAAATTGACCTCGAAAAAGTTTTTAAAATAGTTTCATCTCTTCCGGAGACACCATCATCCATGTAATCAAGGCTGTTGCTGGTTTCAAATTTTCTACCCATTGTATATTGAACGTTTAATTCAAAACCAATATGTTCCGTAATCATGTAACCCCCACCAAGGTTAAAATTAGCACCTGCTCCGTAGGATGCGGAAACACTTTTTACAGTGGTAACATTAATATTATTGTTTCCTGTGTAGTCCTGAGTGGTTAGAATTTCGTATCCGATTACCTGAGTAGCCACAGGTGTTGCGTATCCACCCCCTGCTCTAAAATAAAGCCCCTGCGCAAATGTTGTGCTGGTGATCGCCACACATAAAAGAATGAGGACGTGAATTTTTTTCATAACTGTATTCGGTTTAAGGTTAAAGCTTCTTTTTTTTCGAAGCATTAAAGGAAGTTACATAATTCAGCACAGCATTTCAAATGCAATTGGGTTTTAAGAAGGTTCGTGCAGTTCTTGCTGGTATGTTAAGCGTTGGGAAGGATAAAGGACTATTAAAGTTCCAGGTTCAAAGTTTTAGGTTCCAGGTTAAAAAAAAGCCGATTGAAAAATTTCAACCGGCTTCACCCTATAAACCAAACTCCACTATCTCCAAAATTTCAAAGTCTAACGTCTAGTGTCTAGCATCTAATGTCTATCTCTATCTACACAATACCAGTTACTGCATTAGAATGCCTGAATCGCCTCGATGATTCCATTAAGCACAGCTACACCACTAAAAAATATTCCAACACAAAATACCTTTTCGTAATAATTAGAATTGTTAATCGCCATAGGTAATGAACTTACCGAAAGGGCGGTGAACATAACGGTAAAGATGACAGTCATGATCAATACAATCACCGGAGACTGAATTGTAAAAATGAAGATCGTACTTATTATGATAATGGCTAAACTCCACCAAAATGATTTCTCTAAGCCAAGTTTGGTTACCAGGTTGCTAACAGGTATGGATAGTATAGCCGATAAAACCAATAAATCTACCAGCATGATTTTACCATCGATACCATTTAAAAGAACTCCCAGTTTATCACCCAACAGATCAGGAAATAATTTGAAGAGGATGGCAGTGGGAATACCCAATGCAAGACCCAGAAAGAAGATGTAGGGTTTGTTTGATCGCGTAGTATCAAATTGCATTGAAGCAATAGGTCGCGCTTCTTTGTTTTCACTGTGTTTAAAAAGACTTAACGATGTTTTCTTTAATGCATAACCCGAAAGAAACACAACCGCACCACCTGCCATGAAGGTAAGCGGAGCACCGAGGTAATCAATAATGTCTATGATCACCGGCTCTAATGAATAGATCAAATTGGCAACAATGGTTAAGATGGCCATCGCGCTGGGTAATTTATCAACAGGTGTAAAAAGTTCTAAAGTAGAGAGGGCAGGACTTGTAAAAATGCTCATCGCGATTAGCCAGAATACAATGAGAACCGGTAATACCCATTTAAAAATTTCTCCCGGGTTCCCCAATAAGGTAAAAGCAACTGCCATGAAGACCATGGCTGCGAAACTGATTCCGGTAGTAATAATAGGGATGCGATGACCTGCTTTGAAACGGTAACGGTCACCTAGTTTTCCGGCAATGGGTGGTGTTATAACCAGTATAATACCTTGAAAGACCAAGAGTATGAATGAAAAGTCTGTAAAGTTAAACTTTTCCAGAAGCTTGGGTTGGTAGTTTTGGTAGGCGATCCACCCAATGACGATTGAGCCATACAGGGCCGCCAGACTCCATAATTGTTTCCATTTTATCTGGGTTTCTCCGGATGAGAGGGATAAGGTTTGCATATACTTTTTGGTTTACGGGAGCATTTACGATATAACAGATTTAATTGGATTTCGGCTTTTTCAAAAATTCGGTATTCAGGCTGATTTCCTTATTTTTGAGCCCGCTTTGCGTTAATGGTTAATGATTAATTGTGACGCGGATTACTATTAACAATTAACGAATAACTGATTTAATGCTGTCAACTAAGTATAATCCTTCTGAAGTAGAAAATAAGTGGTATTCCTATTGGATGGAGAATGGATTTTTTAATTCGAACCCCGATCCTAAAAAAGAAGCCTACACCATTGTTATACCTCCCCCCAATGTTACGGGTGTTTTACACATGGGTCACATGCTCAACAATACCATTCAGGATATTTTAGTGCGCAGGGCACGGATGCAAGGAAAGGAAGCCTGCTGGGTTCCGGGTACGGATCATGCTTCTATTGCAACAGAAGCAAAGGTAGTGGCCATGCTGCGCGAACGCGGAATCAAGAAATCGGATTTAACGCGCGAAGAATTTTTGAAGTATGCGTGGGAGTGGAAGGAAAAATATGGTGGCATCATTCTCGAACAATTAAAGAAGTTAGGTGCTTCGTGTGATTGGAGTCGCACAAAGTTTACGATGGATCCTGATTATTACGAAGCGGTTATTGATGTCTTCATCGATCAATACAAAAAGGGAAACATCTATCGTGGCATGCGGATGGTGAACTGGGATCCGGTTGGCAAAACAGCTTTGTCGGATGATGAGGTAATTCATAAAGATGTTCAGTCGAAATTATACTACATCAAATATCCAATAGAAGGCAGCGATGAGTTTGTAACCATTGCTACGGTTCGTCCGGAAACCATCATGGCCGATGCTGCAATTTGTGTTAATCCAAATGATGAACGCTATAAACATCTGAAAGGTAAGAAGGCAATCATTCCACTGATCAATCGCGCTATACCGATTATTGAAGATGAATATGTAACCATGGATTTCGGAACGGGTTGTTTGAAAGTAACACCTGCTCACGATATGAACGATTGCGAGTTGGGTAAAAAACATAATCTCGAAATCATTGATATTTTAAATGAAGATGGAACGCTCAATGCTAAAGCACAAATCTTAGTCGGAGAGGATCGGTTCATCGCGCGAAAGAAAATCGCAAAAGAACTCGAAGAGAAAAATTATTTAAGCAAGGTTGAAGAATACAAAAGCAGTGTTGGTTTTTCTGAACGCACCGATGCAGTAATTGAACCGCGCTTTTCGCTGCAATGGTTTTTGAAAATGGAAACCATTACCAAGCCAGCGCTTGAACATGTAATGAATGATGACATCCAACTCATTCCTTCTAAGTTTAAGAATACCTATAACCATTGGATGTCGAACGTGCGCGATTGGTGTATCTCTCGTCAGCTGTGGTGGGGGCATCGTATTCCGGCATGGTATAATGAGGATGGAGAAATTGTTGTTGCGAAGACTGAAGCTGAAGCGGTTCAGCAGTTCAAGGTTCAAAGTTTAAAGTTCACCAACCTTAAGCAAGATCAGGATGTAATGGATACATGGTTTAGCAGTTGGCTGTGGCCCATTGCTGTGTTTGATACTTCTGTTTTTAAGGATGGAAATAAAGGCAACGCTGATCTGAATTATTTTTATCCAACGAATGACCTTGTTACAGCTCCTGAAATTTTGTTTTTCTGGGTGGCGCGCATGATCATAGCCGGCTATGAATACCGTGGCGAGATGCCATTCAAAAATGTTTACCTCACGGGAATTGTACGCGATAAGCTGGGCCGGAAAATGTCGAAGTCATTAGGTAATTCACCTGATCCGCTTGATCTGATTTCTAATTTTGGTGCGGATGCTGTTCGCACGGGTATGTTGTTCAGTTCACCTGCCGGTAATGATTTGCTCTATGATGAAAAGTTAATTGAGCAAGGGAGAAACTTCACCAATAAAATCTGGAACGCTTTCAGATTAGTAAAAGGATGGACGGTTGAACCGATCAGTCAACCTGAAGAGAATAAAATTTCTATTGCATGGTTTGAAGCGAAATACAATCAGTCATTAGTTGAATTAGAAGATCACTTCGTGAAGTTCAGAATGTCAGATGCATTGCACCTGGTTTACAAATTAATCTGGGATGATTTCTGCGCATGGTATTTAGAAATGATCAAACCCGAGTTTGGTAAACCCATTGATGTCAATACCTATAGCAAGACCATTCACTTTTTTGAAGATTTGTTAAAAGTATTGCATCCATTCATGCCTTTTATTACGGAAGAGCTTTGGCATGAGTTAGCAGAGCGAAAAGAGAAAGAGTGTATTCTTGTGGCAAGCTGGCCAACACCAAAATCTTTCGATGGTGCTATTCTTGAGCAAGGTAATTTTGCTTTTGAACTGATCACTGAAATCAGGAACACACGAAACGCAAAAGGACTTTCTCCAAAGGAAACCTTAAAACTTCTGGTTAATTCAACCGATTCATCTTTGTTAAAATCGTTTGGCGGTGTGGTTAAGAAACTTTCCAATCTAAGTGAGGTGTCCTTTCAGACAGGTATAGTATCTAATGCAACCAGTTTTATCATTAAGTCAACAGAGTTCTTTATTCCGATAGAAGGTAAGATTGATGCAGCAAAGGAACGCGAAGCAATTTTGAAAGATTTAGAATATCAGCGTGGATTCATGAATTCGGTAGATAAAAAGTTATCGAACGAAAAATTTGTTAACAGCGCGCCACCACAGGTAATTGAGATTGAACGCAAAAAGAAAGCAGATGCGGAGACAAAAATCAAAGCATTGGAAGAAAGTTTAGCACGGTTGTAAATTTGAAAAGAGAAATATGCACGCAACGAAACTCATCACGCCTGAAGTATTACTGGTGATGTGCATTGGGGGGATTGCATTTATATTAATATTCAAAGCTATCTTCAGTGATAAGCGGAAGAGGTAACAGTACACATGTTTTGGATTTTTATATTTTGACTTTAACGTTTCGAATTAAAACGCATGGATAAGGCAAAAGCGAAGGTAATCGGAAGGAAGGTACTCAAGGCTCTTAAGATATTTGCTATTTGCAGCTTAATCTTAACGATACTGGAAATTGGCATTGGCTTTTGGTTAGTCAGTACACGGTGGCAACTGTTTATTTCAAAGAGACAGATGAAGGAGTTTGCTGCGGAGTTAACCAATTCGGAGCCACTACCGGAGAATTTTCTCAGAATCTACAAAGTGATTTATCCAAAGCATATTGATACTTCGCTACGGGAAATGATTTTTTTTAATTATGTAGTTCGTTTCGTTTCCCGGGATCACGATTATGATTCAAAGCCACATTGCTTTTGCGATCTGGTGTATGATAAACAGGTAAAACACAATCAGGATCTTTTCGATATTGACTGGACAGGAAGACTGGTTGATCTGGAGTATGGCTTTGGATTAGAAAAATACACTACTCCTGACAAGTGTTTTCGATATTTTATAAATGATCATATTCGCATCTTATCAACAAAAATAGATCGAAATCTTTATCCGGATTTATCAAGGGAAGGTATTGCCGCCATGACGGATGATCAGGTAATTGAATTGATCCTATTGTTAAAATCTCCCGAAAAGTTTAATCGCTTTAAGAATCCCGAATTAGTTGAAAAGTATGTAACCGAATACAAGCTTAAACTGGAGATGGATAAGGTAAGTAAGAAGTAGTTTATAAGCCTCTGCTAAATATTCAAATCCTTCAGCACCAAAAGTGAAAGCAGAAGGATGATCAGAATAGAAGCCGCGTTTAGCAAAGCACCCGCACGCATCATGTCTTTCATTTTAATGTGCCCACTCGCAAATACAATGGCGTTAGGGGGTGTAGAAATAGGAAACATAAAAGCACAACTTGCCGCAAGTGTTACCGGTAATCCCAAAACATAAGGATCATAGTGTAATCCATCGGCAATCCCAAAAACAACCGGTATGATGATTGTCACCAGAGCCACATTACTCATGAACTCCGTGAGTACAACGGAAGTAACAATTAAGATCAGAAGCAATTGCCACAATGGCAAATTGTGTTGACTGGAAATGTAATCGCCAATGGCTTTAATAATTCCAGTGGTCTCCATTCCTTTTGCAAGACAAATTCCACCACCAAACAAAATTAAAATTCCCCAGGGTAATTTTTGAGTGTCTTCCCAAACCAATAAGAATTTGTTTTCAAGGAAATTAACAGGCACAAGAAACATGAGAAGCCCTCCGGTGACGGCAATGTTCGTATCATTAAAGAGTGCGTGTTCAAAGATATTGTTTAACACTTGCTGAAAGATCCAGAAGAAAGAAGTCAAGCAAAAAATAATCAACACAAGCTTTTCTTCTTTTTTTAGTTTGCCAAGACTGAGCAGTTTTGTTGTGATCAATTGTTTAGATCCTTCAACACTTTTGATGCGATTGGGAAATAAGATGCGGGTAATGAGAATGTAACACGTAAGCAACATCAACAGGGCAATGGGGATACCAAACATGGCCCATCCAAGAAATGAAATATCATGATTATAAATTTGCCTGGCATAACCCACAAACACCACATTGGGAGGTGTACCGATAATCGTTCCCATTCCTCCAATGTTTGCAGCGTAAGCAATGCTAAGCATTAGACCCAATGCAAAATTTCGTTCTCCTTTACTCAATGTTTCGCCACTCTCACTTGCAGGATTTCGAAGAAGCTGGATAACAGAAATTGCAATGGGCAACATCATTAACGCGGTGGCCGTATTGCTAATCCACATGCTGATCAGTCCGCTGGCAAGCGTAAACCCCAGTATGATACCATTACCTGATGTACCGGTAATACGAATGAGATTGATGGCGATGCGCTCATGAAGTTTGTGTTTTTCGAGTGCCAGTGCAATCATGAATCCACCCATAAAAAGAAAGACTACCGGATTAGCATAGGGTATTGATGCTTCTGTTATGGATAGGGTACCCAAAGCCGGAAAGATAGCGAGTGGCAATAATGCAGTGACCGCCACAGGCGCACACTCCAGAATCCACCAGGTAATCATCCATGCTGCTAACGCGATTACTTTGTTTGCACCGGGTGCGATGAGTTCGTCAGAGGTAAAGATCAGAATGAAGGTAAAAAGCAGAGGGCCAAGAAAGAAACCAATATGTTTTGCCTTTACGGTCTTGCTTACCTGCATGATGTTTGAAAATTATTATGCTGTAATTTCTACAACTTTGCTTTGAGTTCGCCTCTCAGTAATTGATTGTATTCTTCGCATGAAAGCAATCCATGTTCGTTGCAATAACTGCAGGTTTGATAGACAATACCGAAAGGTCCTTTTTTTGTAATAACATGATCACCCTTACACACGGGACAAATTACTTTTCCATCGGGCCCGCAGTCAATTTCATAATCGGTTGAAAGTACTTCGCCTGCCTTACTTGCCGCCTTCGATTTCTCTTGTAAATATGCATTTTCCGATTTCCGCAGGAGCTCCTGTGCTTCTTCCGAGAATTGACCGTTGGATCCTTTTAACTGAACGTACTTGGTAAGCCAGTCGATACTCTGTTTGTATTTCTCCAGATAATATGAGTTTTTTCCAAAGTAGAATGTTAAATCAGAGGGAACACTTTTTGTGTTATTTAATACGTATTGAAATTTCTGATCGGCCACAGTGTAATTTCCCATGTCCATAAACAGCACACCCGAATCGAGTATGCGCATTAGCATGGCTCGTTTAACCTGTTCCGCTTGCAAGGCATATTCTTCATTTCTGCTTTTGTCTTGCGCCATGCTGGCGGTTGAAACTAAAATCAAAATAAAAAAGGCCCACGATACATTCTTCTTCATATCCACATTAAATAAATCGTTCTCTCATAACATCAAGCCACGCTAAGGTAGAGTGATGAAAAATATCTTCTTTAATTTTTATATCCAGCGGCATGTCTTCAATAAACTTTCCAATTTCTAAATCGCCTAATGGAAAAGGATAATCAGAGCCTAATGTTATTTTTGCAGAGCCTTGAAGTTTCAATACATATTCCAGCATCAGCTCATCGTGTGTAACACTATCAACCCAAAATTTACCAAGGTATTTTCGCGGATCAACCTGATTGTCAATCGCTACTAAATCAGGGCGACAATCAAAACCATGTTTTATTCTTCCAATGGTTGGAAAAAACGAACCACCCGCATGAGCAAAGTTTACCCTTAGGTTAGGGAGCCTTTCAAAAATTCCGCCAAAGATCATGGAGCAAATTGCACGCGAGGTTTCAGCGGGCATACCTACAAGCCATGGCAGCCAATACCGTTGCATATTTTTTTGCCCCATCATGTTCCATGGATGAATCAATAATGCCATGCTTAGTTTTTCGCAGGCTTCGAAAATCGGGAAGAAGCGCTCTTCATTTAAGTTGAGATCTTCTATATTCGATCCAATCTGAATGCCTTGCAATCCTATTTCTTTACATCGTTCCAATTCTTGTATAGCAAGTTCTGTATCCTGCATAGGGATGGTTCCCAAGCCTAAATAGTTCTTTGGATATTTTACAATGAGCTCAGCAATATGATCATTCAGAAATTTTGAAAGTTCAAGGCAATCGTACGGCTTGGCCCAATACGAAAACATAACCGGAATGGTACATACCACTTGTACCTGCGTATTGAACTTCTCGTATTCTTTTATCCGCAATTCGGCATTCCAGGCATTCTCTTTTATTTCCCGGAAAAACTGACTACCTCTCATCATCTTCGCAACGCCTTTTTTATGATGTTGAAGGTAAATGAAATCGCCATAGCCAAACTTCTCGCTCCAATTTGGAAGCTTTTTGGGAATGATGTGTGTATGGCTGTCTATTTTAAGCATGAAGCGGTTAATGAATCTCGAAATATCGAAGATTTTTATCTGGCATCAAATCCATAAAATGAATTAGCTTTAGCGGTCGTCTAAACCGGGAAGTTCACTTTATGTATATAGATGCCCACCAACATTTTTGGCGCTACGAGCCCAATAAAGATTTATGGATTACAGATGAGATGAGCGTAATCAAACGCGATTTTCAACCTGCAGATCTTAAACCAATATTAGCAAAACACAACTTTGAAGGATGTGTTGCGGTGCAGGCCGATCAATCTGAACATGAAACGCATGCACTGCTTTTTCATTCCGATCATCATGATTTTATTAAGGGTGTTGTGGGATGGGTTGACTTCTTGTCAGATAATCTGCGTGAGCGATTAGACTATTTTTCGCAATTCGAAAAGTTGAAAGGTATGCGGCATGTTCTTCAGGCAGAGCCTTCTGGTTATATGTTGAAACCAGAGTTTATTCGTGGAATAAAAATTCTTCAGGAGTATAATCTTACCTATGACTTGTTGATTTATCATCACCAGTTAGAAGAAGCTTTACTTTTCGTTCAACAATTTCCAAACCTTAAAATTGTTGTCGATCATATAGCAAAGCCATCCATCAAAACAAAAGAGAAAACACATTGGGAGTTGAACATGGCTGCACTGGCGACATTCGAAAACGTGCATTGCAAAATATCAGGCATGGTGACGGAAGCGGATTGGGCAAATTGGAAAGCCGATGATTTCTTACCCTACCTCGATGAGCTCTTCGAAACTTTTGGCTCCGGTCGTTTAATGTATGGTTCTGATTGGCCTGTGTGTCTGCTTGCTGCTACCTATGATCAACAGTTAGAAATTGTTCAACAATACATTGATCGATTAACAAATAATGAAAAGCTTTTGGTGATGGGTGAAAATGCCAGAAGATTTTATAATCTTTAGTTCATGAATTTAGAACTGAAGGATAAAATCATCATCGTTACCGGAGGAGCCAAAGGTATTGGCGAAGGTATTGTAGAAGTGTTGGCAAAAGAGGAAGCCATACCTGTGATTGTTGGCAGAAGTGAATCAGATAATAATCTAACAATAGCGAAAGTTACAAGAGCAGGTGGCAAGTGCTT
Source organism: Chryseolinea sp. (assembly GCA_036787535.1). GTDB lineage: Bacteria > Bacteroidota > Bacteroidia > Cytophagales > Cyclobacteriaceae > Chryseolinea. The sequence goes on along the minus strand of DAIQPD010000032.1, from coordinate 17,309 downwards.
TCAGGTTGTAGCGGAACTTTCCAACCCGGATGAATGCAAGCAAGCCGTTGAAAAAGTAATAAAACAATTTGGCAAGATTGATGGCTTGGTAAACAATGCCGGAGTAAATGATGGAGTAGGATTGGAGCACGGAAATTATGAGCGCTTCATGGAATCCCTTCATAAAAATTTGGTGCATTATTATCTAATGGCGCATCTCGCATTACCGATGTTGATCAAATCGAAAGGAGCCATTGTAAACATTGGATCGAAGACTGCCGAGACCGGACAAGGTAATACATCTGCCTACGCAGCATCGAATGGAGGCCGAAATGCATTAACCCGCGAGTGGGCAGTTGAATTATTACCTTACGGGATACGAGTGAATGCCATCATAGTTGCTGAATGTTATACACCATTGTATGATAAGTGGATTAAAACATTTCCCAATCCAGAAGAAAGACTAAAAGAGATCACAAGCAAAATACCTTTTGAAAAACGGATGACCACCAGCAAGGAAATTGCCAACATGACCGCTTTTCTATTATCAGAAAAATCAAGTCATACTACCGGGCAGTTGATTCATGTGGATGGGGGGTACGTGCATCTTGATCGGGCTATTTAAAAATTAGTTAATGGTTAATCGTTATCGGTTAATCGTATTATAAAATGAAGTTTGATACAAGGTTTAAAGATTTCTTAAATGTTTAGTTACCCTACTTATTAATCAGTACTCACACTCAGGTCACACGCCCACGATTAACGAATAACCATTAACGATTAACTCTCACTACCAGACCATGCCTATCACCAACACCAGCGCAACTACCTCTTCTTCAGAATACGTAGCGGGTAAAAAGTATTTGCTTCCTTTTATTTTAGTAACAAGTCTATTTTTTCTATGGGGCATTGCCAACAGTTTAAATGGAACGTTGATCAAACATTTTCAAACCGCATTGAATCTCAATCGTGCGCAGGCAGGTATTGTGGATTCTGCATTTTACATTGGTTATTTTGTAATGGCATTACCTGCTGCGTTCCTGATGAATCGCATTGGTTATAAGAAAGGTATTCTCATTGGTCTTGGTTTGTATGTTGCTGGCGCTCTCATTTTTTTTCCAGCATCTGAAATGCGTACCTATGGTGTTTTTCTTTTTGCACTTTTTGTTATTGCATGTGGACTGGCATTTTTAGAAACAGCCGCGAACCCGTATGTAACGGTGTTGGGTGATCCCGCGAAAGCGGAAGGAAGAATTAATTTTTCTCAATCATTCAACGGACTTAGTATTATCCTCGGCCCTGTAATCGGGAGCCTCGTTATTTTCTCAGATAAAGAATACACAAATGATATGCTGAATGCCATGCCCGTTGCAGAGGCCGAGGCCATTCGAATAGCAGAAGCACAGTCAGTGCAGATGCCATATTTAGTTTTGGCAGGTGTGGTGTTGTTGGTGGCCATTTTGTTTGCCCTTGTTAAGATGCCTGAAATTTCATCAGCGGCTGAAAAGCATGCTTCTTTTAAAGGTATTACAAGGCATAAGCATTTAATGTATGGTGTATTGGCTCAGTTCTTTTACGTTGGTGCACAAGCTTCTATATGGGGATACTTTGTTGATTTGAAATTGCACTTTTCTCGCGATGAGCACATTCAGGCAGTGCAATGGATTTATCGTTACTCGGAGAATGCAACACCAACGCAGATAGCAAGTTTTCATGCTTCATTTGCTTTAGCATTGTTTATGGTTGGACGGTTTGTTGGTACATCGCTTCTCGCAAAGTTCAGTGCCAATAAATTATTATCATTTTATTCAGTGGCCTGTGTACTTCTTCTTACCTATGCTTATTTTGGATCTGGTTTATCAGCCCTCATTGCCATAATCTTAACGTACTTCTTTATGTCAATTATGTTCCCAACTATTTTTGTTCTATCGATAAAGGATTTAGGTGAGCAGGTAAAGTTAGGATCAGGTCTTGTTATTATGGCCATTGTTGGTGGGGCTGTGTTGCCCCCGATTACGGGTTGGTTGTCTTTACAAGGCATCCAAAATTCGTTGATCATTCCGATTATTGGTTTTGCCGTGATTTTGTTTTTTGGTCTGCGCGGTTATAAAGTTCAGAAATCGTGAAACGATACTGCCTTGCGCTCGATTTGAAAGAGGATGCCAGGCTTATTGCTGAATATGAAGCCTATCATCAAAAGGTATGGCCTGAGATTTTAAAAAGTATTTGCGATTCAGGAATTGAACGCATGGAAATTTATCGTGTGGCCAATCGCTTGTTCATGATTATGGAAGTGAACGGATCGTTTTCGTTTGAAGAGAAGGCGAAGGCAGATGAGTTAAATCCCAAAGTTCAGGAGTGGGAAAAACTCATGTGGAAATATCAGCAGGCATTGCCCGGTGCGAAACCGGGAGAGAAGTGGATGGTGATGGAGCGGATTTTTCAAGTTTAGAAATGGTGTTGTTACTTGCCCACGGTTGAAACAGACAATGACAAACGAGCAAAAAGCAATTAAGGTAGTGCACTTCAGCATTGTTGGAAATACCTGCTTGTCTGTTATAAAATGGTGCGCTGGTTTTTTCGGAAATTCATACGCGCTAATTGCCGATGCCATTGAATCAACAACCGATATTTTCGCATCCATGTTGGTTTTGTTCGGATTAAAATATTCCAACCGACCGGCAGATAAAAATCATCCCTACGGACATGGACGTGCAGAACCTTTAATTACCTTTTTGGTTGTTGGCTTCCTTATCATCTCCGCTTCCATCATCGCATACAAAAGTATTTTAAACATCGGTACACCACATGAATTGCCGAAGCCCTTTACTTTAATTGTTCTTGGAGTCATTATTATATGGAAAGAGATTTCGTATCGCATTGTCATTCGAAGAAGCAAAGAGACGAAGAGTTCCTCTTTAAAGGCAGATGCCTGGCATCATCGCAGCGATGCGATTACCTCCATATCGGCTTTTATCGGAATTTCCACAGCACTTTTTTTTGGAAAGGGATACGAAGGTGCAGATGATTGGGCAGCATTATTTTCTTCCGGATTTATTCTCTATAACAGTTATTTGATTTTCAGGCCTGCACTGGGTGAAATTATGGATGAACATCTATACGATGATTTGATTGACTCCATTCGCGAGGTGTCTAAAACGGTTGAAGGTGTTATTGATACTGAAAAATGTTTTATCCGCAAAGCCGGAATGGCCTACCATGTTGATCTTCACGCCATCGTTAATGCTGATATTTCAGTGAAGAGTGGCCACGACATTGCCCATAATTTAAAAGATACCTTAAAGCTCAAGATCCCGGAACTGGGGAACGTGTTGATACACATAGAGCCGAGTAGAACTAGTCTTTAGATACTAGAATCAAGACTTTAGACTCTGAACTTTAAGAACTATATTTCCTCCCAAAATTTCATTTATGGATGTTGAAATAACAGATCAAAAAACAGACTACGATGTGGTTATTTTAGGGGGAGGTCTGGCAGGGTTAACACTTTCATTGCAGCTCAGAATGTCGCGCCCCGAGATATCGATTTTGATTTTGGAGATGCGCAATCACCCGGCAACTGTTGCCGGTCATAAGGTAGGCGAGTCGACCGTTGAATTAGGATCGCATTACCTTAGAGAAGTTCTGAATTTAAAAGGATACCTTGAAGAGTTTCAGCTACCGAAACATGGACTCCGTTTCTTTTTTAAATCCCGTAACAAGGAAGATATAACAACCCGCGTTGAGCTCGGACCAAGGGAACGATTACCTGTACCGAGTCACCAGATTGATCGGGGTACATTCGAAAATTTTCTTTCTCAAAAAACGCAGGAGCAGGGAACCATACTCACATTAGGAGCGCGTGTTAAAGATGTAACACTTTCTGGTGATGGTCACACGGTTCTCTATATGAATCAGGGGGAGGAGAAAACCGTGAAGGCGCGATGGGTAGCCGATGCCTCGAGCCGCGGAAGCATCTTAAAAAAGAAGCTTGGGTTTCAAAAGCCAATGGAACATCATGTCAATGCGGTGTGGTATAGACTAAAAGGTGTTATCGATATTGACGATTGGTCTGATGATGTTAAATGGAAATCTTTTCTTAAACCCGGACTTCGTTATTTAAGTACCGTCCATTTTATGGATAAAGGGTATTGGGTTTGGATAATTCCATTGGGATCAGGCAATACGAGTATCGGTATTGTAGCGGATCCTGCCGTTCATTCTTTTGATGAAATTAATACCTATGAAAAGGCCATGGTCTGGATGGAAAAGAACGAACCGCTTTGCCATAAAATGTTGGAACCAAAAACCAATGACCTAATCGACTTTCTTTTTCTTAAACACTATGCACATCACACCGGTCGGTTATATTCTGATGAACGTTGGGGGGTTACAGGTGAAGCAGGTGCTTTCCTCGATCCGTTCTATTCACCGGGCACCGATTTCATTGCCATGAACAATACCTGGCTCAGCGATTTAATCCTTCGCGATCTTAATGGTGATGACATTACCGTGCGCGCATCCATTTATGAACAATCACATTTATCACTTATTGATAAATGGATTCCGGTTTATCAGAACAAGTATTTGCTGATGGGCAATACCCAGATTATGGTGGTTAAGATTTTTTGGGATTGGGCTACCTATTGGTCTGTTCCGGCATTGCTCTTCACCAATCGTGCCTTTACCGACATTAAGATGTTGAAAGAATTATTTTCAACACCAACCAGTCTGGGAAGAAAATTCGGAGAGCTCAATGGACAAATGCAGAAACTCTTTTTGGACTGGGCTCCTTATGATAAAGAAATATTTTCTGATCGGTATATCGATCCGTTCGATTTAAAACTGCTTCGTGAATTTCAACAGGGTATTGATGCGCAATATGAACCAGGCAAACTGATCGAGAAAATTGCCATAAACATGGATGCACTCCAGAAACTTGCTGCTGAAATTATTCGTCATGTTAGTGGACATGTACATGATTCCCCTATGGATATGAAAGTGGATCCCTATACATTTAATCTGGATATGGAGAACAAAAATTTAAATCCTGCTGATGATACTAATGCTATTGGTGTTGATGAGGATATTAAAAAAGATGTGGAGGTTATGTGGTTTTATACGAAAAAAGAATTCGCCTGATGGAGAGTCTGCATTCAGTGGAATTTCAGATAGCGAAGGTGAAGAATGTTTTTCAACAAGCACTGTCAATCTCCTCTGAGGATGATGATCTGGTTATTGATGAACATTTAAAAAATGTAGAGCCCGAGTTTCGGGCTGTGGCGTATGAAGGTATTGCGATGGGATTGGTATCTAATTATCTGGAGGAAGGAACGTTGCAACGTTGGCGTACTTTTATGAGAAATTCGGATGCCGCTTACCTACCACACCTTCATGTTGGGCTTGGTTGGGCAATTGCAAAGCGTAAACTTCCATCTTTATTTTTTCTGGATACCTTAAACCCGATGATGTTGTATCGGGTTATCGATGGCTGCGGATGTTATGATGGAATGTTTAAACAAGTCCAGACAATCCATAATAAAGTACGACCGGATTGTATTGAGGAGAAATATTTTGATGCTTATGATGAAGGCGTGGGGCGAAGTTTATGGACTGTCTGCAATGGCAATGTTGAAAAAATTAGTGAAATAATTTTGGGCTACCCTGCCTCTCGTCATCAGGATTTGTGGAGGGGAGTAAGTATAGCCTGTTCATTTGTTGGAGGATGCAATGAAGCAACACTTCGTTCACTTTTAGCATTATCAGGTGATCATCGTTTGCAGCTTGCTCTGGGGGCGACAATTGTTGCAGGCTCCAGAATTCAAACGAATACTTTTACGGAACATTCAGAACTAACATGGAGCGTTTTTTGTAATCTCTCCATTAATGAGGTAATGAAAATTGTCACGGAGCCAGTCTATGCTATCGTTCCGTATGACGCTTTCAAGCAATGGCTCAATATAATGGAGTCCAGACTTGTGGTAGTTTGGAATGATCAATTAAGCATAGTACTTTAAATCTGGCTAAATTTGACCAAAAAAGAGAATGATGCATTACCAACAAAACTCACAAATAGGGGTTTGCATGATCGATATTTAGGGCAAAATCAATATTATTGTTTTTTTAACTTAGGAATTTCGCGCGCATGAGTGTTTATATCACACGGTTATCAAAGTATTTACCTAACGATCCCATTTCGAATGATGAAATAGAAAGTGTTTTGGGGTTGATTAACGAAGCAGAATCAAAGGCAAGACCTTTAATTTTGCGAAACAATCAGATTAAAACACGCTATTACGCCCTCGATAAAAGTGGTAAGTCAACCCATACGAATGCACAGCTCACCAAGCTGGCTATAGAGAAATTATTCGATAAGGATTTCGGTCTTGATGATGTGCAAATCATTTCGTGTGGAACAACCTCCCCAGATCAGCTGCTTCCTTCGCATGCCGCCATGGTGCATGGTGAATTAGGTGGAAAGCCAACTGAAATTAATTCAACAACCGGAGCATGCAGTGCAGGTATTCAGGCTCTGAAGTTTGGTTATCTTTCCTTACTGGCGGGCAATGCAGAAAATGCAGTATGCACAGGCTCCGAGAAATTGTCGGTGTGGATGCTGGCTAAATATTTTAAAGAAGAAGCAAGTAAGATCGCTGCACTGGAAGGTAATCCGATCATTGCATTTGAAAAAGATTTTCTCCGCTTTATGTTATCTGATGGAGCCGGGGCATTGTTGTTGCAAAAACAGCCAAATAAAAATGGTTTGTCCTTGAAAATTGAATGGATAGAGCAACAGTCTTTCGCCAATGAAATGCCGGCATGTATGTACGCAGGTGCTGTTAAAAATGAAGATGGATCTCTTACGGGCTGGGCAGAATTAGACCAAAATCAGTGGACTTCACAATCCGTTTTTGCCATGAAGCAAGACACAAAACTGCTTGGTGATTTCATTGTAAAGAAAGGTGGCGAGATGTTAAAAGTAATTGCTGAAAAGAAAAAACTGAATATCTCAACGATCGATCATTTTCTTCCTCACTTATCATCACAATACTTTGCCTCTAAGATCGAAAAAGAACTGGAGTTGTTGGGCATCAGCATACCCGCATCGAAGTGGTTCACCAATCTTTCGAAAGTTGGTAATGTGGGAGCAGGCTCACCCTTCCTGATGCTTGAAGAATTTTTTCATTCCGGAAAATTGAAGAAGGGAGACACGATGTTGATGATGGTTCCCGAAAGCGCACGTTTCAATTATGCTTATGTTTTGATGACAGTGGTTTAGTGTATTTATTTTGTTGTTGGCTATATTCTGAAAATTCACGCGCGCTAAACTTGTTGTCAGTCACATAATTTAAATACTGATTAGATACCTGTTCCTTAGTGTATCAATCAAAGTCCACGTACAATCCGAAACGGAAACAAAAGAATACTAGCGATCAGTTTGAAAACTACTTCAAGCGTGAGCCCGATAATCCTAAAGGGCAGTAAGATCAGCCAAATCAGCGGAAGAAGAAAAAGCAGAATTAATGCAAGTGGCCAACACATTGTAAATAAAATGCACCAAAGGATGATTGCCAGTATTGTCTTCATGATAAGAATTTCAGTTGCATTGGTTTATACAAAATACCTACCATATCTGTAAGCTGCTAAATTGAAGCATGAGACATGATGAGCTAGATTCTTGTATTCATAACTGTACACCGATGTGAACGGTAGTGTACAGTGATCAAAAAAAAGAGGAAAGCGCTGAGATGTGAGTGAAGTTGAATATTTTAGGAGCGGTTGGTCAAAAAAATAACAACTATTTATATTTGCCCCATGCCCAATCGTTTACTCCTCTTAATTTGTTTTTTGGTAACAAGCTTTGCCGCACAAGGTCATACAGGTTCTATTACGGGAACTGTAAAAGAAGCCTCTACCGGAGAACCCTTAATAGGTTCTACAGTTCAATACTCCAAACTTGGTAGTGATCATATTGAAGGTGTGGTTGTTGATGTGTTCGGAAAATTTAGAATCAATCAACTTGATATAGGTACCTATACCTTGGTTATTTCCTTTATTGGGTATGATCGTCAGTCCATTACAACCCGTGTCGAGCCTGATAAGAATAGTGTAATCAATATTTCAATGGTGCCCGGACTGATGCAGTTGGCAGATGTTACAGTATTGGCAAGTTCGGCTGAGAATAATTTGTCAACTATTTCAGATGTGGATATCAAGCTTCGCCCAATTAATAATTCGCAAGACATCCTTCGTTTAATTCCTGGTCTGTTCATTGCCCAACATGCCGGTGGTGGAAAAGCAGAACAAATTTTCCTACGTGGGTTCGACATCGATCATGGTACCGATATAAACCTTACCGTTGATGGAATGCCTGTAAACATGGTATCACATGCGCATGGACAGGGTTATTCTGATTTACATTTTCTAATTCCGGAAACAGTAGACAATGTTGATTTCAACAAAGGTCCATACAATATCCGAAAAGGTGATTTCACAACAGCCGGATACGCTGGTTTTGAAACAAAAAAATCGCTTGATAAAAACCTGGTTAAAATTGAAGGTGGACAATTTAATACTATTCGAACCCTGGCGATGATAAAATTGCTGGACAAAAGAGTAAATGATAACAGCAATCAATTGTATGTAGCGTCAGAATATTTTTTATCGCAGGGCTATTTTGAATTACCTCAGAATTTTAATCGGTTCAATGTGATGGCGAAATACAACATGCGTGTTGCAGATCAGTCCGCTTTTACGGCAACGGTTTCTACGTTCTCCAGTCATTGGAATGGTTCAGGACAAATTCCTCAACGTGCTGTTGATAGTGGATTAATAACGCGCTTCGGAGCGATATCGGAGGAAGGTGGTGAAACATCAAGGACCAATTTAAACGTGGAGTTTCAGCAGGTATTAGCCAACAATGGCATTACCAAACATCAGTTTTATACTTCGCTTTATGATTTTCGGTTAGCGTCAAACTTTACATTCTATCTTGAAGATCCCGTTAATGGCGATCAGATAACACAACAGGAGTCGCGAAAAATTTATGGTTATACAGGTGAATATCTTCATGATGTGTCACTTGGTAGATTACCTTTTTTGATTGAAGCCGGTGGTGGATTTAGGTATGATGATATCAACGATATAAGTTTATCACACACAATTAATCAGCGCACAGTTTTGGGGTACAATGCCAACGGAAATATTGATCAGACCAATCTGAATCTTTTTGCTAATGGCACCCTTACATTTACTCCAAAATTTTCGATGAGTGCTGGCGTGCGGATTGACCAGTTTCATTTTGTGTATGAAAATTTACTGGACACAGCCTATTCGCGCAAGTCGGTTTCAAAAGGTGTAGTAAGCCCAAAGGTATCTTTCAATTATATGGCGACACCTAACACAACATTTTATTTAAAAGGAGGCTACGGTTTTCATTCGAATGATGCACGTGTAGTGACTGTTCAAAATGGATATGACATTTTACCAAAAGCATTGGGTGCAGATTTAGGTACAATCTGGAAGCCTGATGCAAATATTATTCTTCAGGCTGCAGTATGGGTTTTAGACCTCGATCAGGAATTTGTTTATGTAGGTGATGCGGGAATTGTTGAGCCAAGTGGAGAGACCTTGCGAACAGGATTAGACCTATCAGCGCGGGGTCAACTCTTTAAAAGAGTGTATGCCGATTTTGATTTCAACATTACAAAGCCACGAGCAAAAGGTGAACCGGAAGATTCGAATTATATTCCGTTGGCACCAACCATTACCAGCATTGGTGGTATTACAGTGAACAGTTCATTTGGTTTGAGTGGAAGTTTGCGATATCGCTACATGGGCGATCGCGCTGCCAATGAAACGAACACAGTCATTGCAAAAGGATATACGGTTATGGATATGGTTTTAAATTATACGATAGCAAATTTTACTGTGAATCTTTCTTGTCAGAATCTTTTGGACACCAAATGGAACGAAGCACAGTTTGATACTGAGTCGCGCCTGAAAGACGAACCAGTACCTGTTTCAGAAATTCACTTTACACCGGGCACACCACGGTTTATTAAAGTAGGAGTGAGTTTATCGTTTTGATTTTTGATTTGTAGTCTTAATCAAGCTTGGTATAGGATCTGTTCTGCAATGGTAGAGGTTAAACCTGATCAGGAATTTTTTACCTTGTTTGACTCTACCTATAAGAATTTAAAGTGTCGCTACTTTTTTGTTACATTTCGTAATGGATCAGATGGCATCGCTCAAGAAGTTCAAAGGAATTCTTTTTTGGTTCACCACCGTTATTCTGACAATTCATATTTTGCTCGCAGTATCTGGTATTTTTTTTAATGTTAATTTTCTTCCCCATCAACTCAATTCCTTTTACAGGAAACTGGTTGTGCTCGGGCCTTTCTTTATTGCCGATCGAATCATAACCTCGCCACATGTTTATGTTAGTACTTTAAATTCATCAGGTGAATGGTCGCCAATGAAGGATGTTGGTTATGAGCGTTTATTAGATTACCAGCATCATCCCTGGCGGTTACATAAATTAAAGTGGAGTGAGTATGAGCGATATGTTGCACTCAAAGCGTATCCGGAGATTGATTCATTAAAACAGATTGATGGGAGGGAAGGAACCTTTTCGAAGGAACTTATTCAGTATGCCAGGATGTGTTCTCCTGCTGATGCTGATTCCATAAAGGTATTATACACCTGGAACAGTTGGCAGGTTGAAAGTAAATCTGTAAAAACTGACACGGCATTTTACGTTACGTTTAAACCCGAATAGCGTGAATCGCCTGACAAATCTCCAAACAGTATTCAACAACCATTTTCTAGACTCACGTCAGAATACTTTTCCGATAATGGTATTCTGTAAGGCTTTGGTTTTGTATACTATTATAAAAATCATGCTCCTCTGGAATGTCAGTAGCAACATTATCAGTTTGCAAGAGTTTGTTCCTTCGCCTTCCCTTATTATCAGCACTTTATTTTTTCCAGCACAGTGGGCCACGGAGCATATTTTTATTTTTTATTCAATATGCATTGCCGTATTGATCATTATTCTTTTTGTTCGATGGAACCACGTTTCAGGAATTGTATTTTTCTTCTTAGTGCTTAATCTTTTTCGTGTTAATGTCTCCATTGCCAACGGATCGGACTATGTATTGATCATGCTTTCGTTTTGGGCAATAGGTATGGCCTTTTGGCCGATATTGGAAAATAAAAAATGGAATACCTTACTGATTTTGTTCTTTAACGCAGCTGTATTCCTTTGTCAATTGCAGATTGCATTTATCTATTTGGTTTCAGGAATTGATAAGCTCAAGAGCGAGATTTGGAGATCTGGCGATGCGATTAGCTACATTGCTCATTTGGATTTCTTTTACAACCCGAATATTGCTCTACCCGACAATCATTTTTTAAATCTCACGCTTTCGTGGATAACGATTGTATTTGAATTGGCTTTTCCAATATTGATCTGGATGAAGAAAACCAGATTAGTGATGTTGTCAATTGGAGTAATATTTCACCTTGTTATCTGGTTTGTACTGAGTATCCCCGACTTTGGGCTGATGATGATAGTATCCTACCTGATTTTTATGAAAGATTCAGATTTCAAAAGAGTAAAAGGTATGAAGTTACAGTCTTGAAATTTTGATATTGATTGTAGTTATCTTTGATTTACATTTCTAAATTTCATAAGCACAAATGAGTGAGCAAGGTATTCGAATAGGCACGCCACTTACGTCATCGGCCATTAAAGTAATGCTGTTGGGTTCTGGAGAATTGGGGAAAGAAGTGGTAATAGAATTTCAGCGCTATGGAGTTGAGGTTATTGCCGTAGACCGATATGCCAATGCACCGGCCATGCAAGTTGCCCATCGGTCGCATGTTATTTCGATGTTGGATGGTGAAGCATTGTGTGCACTTGTTTACAAAGAGAAACCCGATTTTATTGTTCCTGAAGTCGAAGCTATTTCTACTGATACCTTAGTTGAGTTGGAGAAAGAAGGCTTCCGGATTATTCCCACAGCCATGGCTACCAAACTCACCATGAATCGCGAAGGCATTCGCACACTGGTGGCAGAGAAACTAAAGATCAAAACATCACCTTATATTTTTGCTTCAACAAAAGAAGAATTTGAAAAAGCTGTGAAGGTAATTAAATTTCCTTGCGTGGTTAAACCGATTATGAGTTCATCGGGCAAAGGACAAAGTGTGGTGAAGAAATTAAGTGATGTGGACGCAGCGTGGCAATATGCGCAAGAAGGTGGAAGGAGTGGTGAAGGAAAGGTAATTATTGAAGGGTTTGTTAATTTTGATTATGAGATTACACTACTGACTATAAAACACATTGGTGGTATTTCATTTTGCGCTCCCATCGGACACCGACAAGAACATGGAGACTATCAGGAATCGTGGCAACCGCATCCTATGTCGCACATGGCATTGAAAAAATCTCAGGAAATCGCATCAAAAGTTGTTGAAGCGTTGGGTGGTGTTGGAATTTTTGGTGTAGAGTTCTTTATAAAAGGAGACGATGTTTATTTCAGCGAATTATCTCCTCGTCCACATGACACCGGCATGGTGACTATGATCTCGCAAGACCTTTCGGAATTTGCCTTACATGTTCGTGCAATCTTAGGATTACCTATTCAAAAGATTAAACAATTCGGACCATCCGCGTCAAGCGTTATTCTGGTAAAGGGAGTATCCACGAATGTTTCGTTTACCGGAATTGAGAAAGCCTTGTCAGAGCAGGATACGCAACTTCGATTATTTGGAAAGCCTGATGTAAACGGTGAGCGAAGAATGGGAGTTTGTCTTGCGAAAGGAAAGACAATTGAAGAAGCGAGAGCAAAAGCCAATCGTGCTGCTGCACACATTATTGTGCATGTGTAAGAACAGCTTGTTTCGTTTTCCAACGCTCGTGCATCCAAACCCATTGGGCCGGATACTTTCGGATTCGATCTTCAATAAAGTTGCTGAATATTTGCGTGTTGTATTGAATATCTTCTTCTTCATTTCCGGTTAGGCGCAATTCTATTTCTGGAAGAATCTCGATATGTTGTAAACCATCTTCACCCAAATGACTGAAGGCTGGCATAACCGCAGCGCCTGTTTTCATTGCCAGCATAGCAGCACCAATCGGAGTGGCAGCAGGTATTCCAAAAAAATCAACAAACGTACTTTTTACTTTTGTGTCCTGATCAATCAACAGCGCAACCGATCCACCCGCCTTTAATACTTTCAGCATAGCAAAGTTCGCTTTGTCACGCTCCACATAATTGGTTCCGTTTCTGTTTCGATGCTTCCACATCAAGTCATTCAGACGTTTGTCTTTTAGTGGTGTTCCAATCACCATGAAGTTTAAATTCCGTAAAGCCATCGAGGTAATCTGAAGTTCAAATGCACCAAGATGACAGGCAATAAACACAACACCTTTGCCTCTCTTATCTGCGACTTCATAATTCTCAAAGCCTTTCATTACTACAATCTTGTTGAGTTCATCGAGCGAGGTAATGGTAGAAGCGCGCAGAACATCTCCCGCATTTTTTCCAAGCATCTTAAAACTATCGAGGGCAAGCTTTTTGATTTCTTCTTTTGATTTCTCTTTACCGAATGCCATAGTAAGGTGAGTGATGGCCATTTGGCGATACTGGTTAAACAGCAGACCGATGAACTTACCCAAGCCACCACAGAAGGAAAGCCAGGCCTTACGCGGAATCCAGTTAGAGATCTTAACCAAAAATTTAACAAGGAAATAGATTAGGCTATACTTTACCTTTCTTCTGAATTTTTTAACTGCTCCCATGGGTGCTAGAGTTAATCGTTAACCGTTATTCGTTAATTGGGGAGATTGATTCTTGGTTGATCGCTAAGTAAATGTTTTACTTACCTTAGCCTGGAGCTTGAAACCTGGAACCTGAAACCTGAAACTTTATCCATTCCTGAAAATTAAATTTCACTTAAGGTAATCATCTTTCCTTTTTCCGAGTCCCAAAGTTTTAAACGAAAGCATCGTATCACTTCGAGTAAATTCCAGGAGGTTGTCGATACGTCTTTTAATTCGGGCATTGCTTCTGCCACCGTCTGAAGACGATAGAAAGGTATCCGGGAATTCAAATGATGAACATGGTGGTATCCAATATTAGCAGTGAACCATTTCATTACGGGGTTCATCACCATATAACTTGTTGATGCCAAAGCAGCATGATCGTATTTCCATTCATGGTTCTCACGAAATTGTGCGGTTGGAAAATTATGCTGGCAATAGAATAGGTATGATCCAATTCCAAACGCCATGAAGAATGGTATGAACCATGCCAGTAGAAATATCAAACCACCGAAGTAATAGATCACCGCAGTAGCACCTGCAGCATGCAGAACTAAAGCCAGCAAGGAGTCGAGATGTTTCTTCGGACTTTGGAATAATGACTTAATATTCAACCAGTATATAAACAAGGTAACATATCCAAAAATCACCGTAAGGGGATGACGGTTGATAAGATAGAGTTGGCGTTCTTGTTTTGTAAGCGTAAGAAATCTATTTCTTGAAATAGTGGGATAAGAACCAATGCCCGCAATGGTAAGCTTTGAATTGTTATTGTGATGATGTTCATGCGAACGCTTCCAGATGGTTTCAGGAGCCAGGAGGTAAATACCGATCGCTTTCATAATCCAATTCGCAACCAGCGAATTTTGAAGAATTGCCCGATGCTGATAGTCATGATAGATCACGAAAAGGCGTACATACAGCAACCCAGTGCAAACACTTAAGATTGGTTTTAGCCATATTGGAATTTGAGTCGAAAAAATGAGGGTCAACAAAATTGCTGTGGGAAGTATGGTTATAATGAGCTCTAACCAGCTTCTCAGGCGGTTTTCGCCCGTATATTGCTTGCTTGCCTCAATAAGTTCTTTGCCTGTTCGCATAATTCAGTCTAGGTTCAATGGGCAAAGGTAATCATAAGGTACAATTTATGGAGCATAGGTAAGGTAATAGCATAATATGCAGAATGGCAATAATCCCTTCAGTATTGAAACAATGAGGACTTTGGATTGTTCAATGCTTTTAGTTTGACTTTATATGCTTAAAACTTTTCATAAGAAGTTTGTAATAAATTAAGACTTTACTATTATTGCGCGGTAATTCAACATAATTGTAATGGGAAGAGGAGATAAAAAAACAGCAAAAGGAAAACGAACGATAGGTTCTTTTGGAGTGTCAAGAAGTAAGGATGCTATCAAGGCAAAGATCAAGCGTAACGCTTCAACAAAGACCAAATCGGCTGAAGCAAAAGAAGCAACAGCTCCTAAAGCAAAGAAGGCACCTGCAAAGAAAAAAGCAGAAGCATAATTAAATGATAAAGTTTACAAACATAGCGTGGTGGTGGCACAGATCGGTAATCGACATGTGAACAGCCTTACTATGACTTAACCATAAGCCTCGAAGGTCTGCTGTTCACAGCAGACCTTCTTTTTTTTAGTACACTTTTGAAGACGACAAAGACAAACTGAAGCATAATTAAAGACCATTATGAAGTATAAATTAAAGACTTACTCTAAAAAGCTTTTGGCAGATACGCTCACACCTGTGAATATCTACCTTAAACTTCGCGATGTATATGCAGGAAGCATATTGCTTGAAAGCTCCGATTATCATGGACACGAAAACAGTTTGTCATTTATCTGTTGCGATCCGATCGCTTCTTTTCAAGTAAGAGGCAATGATGTTGAAATGCGGTATCCGGATGGATCGTCCATAAAGAAAGAACTTACTCAAACAGGGCAGGTCATTGCACTACTTGAAGATTTTAGAAATTCATTTGTGCCCGATCATATTGAATCAAAATATGCCAACAACGGATTGTTTGGTTACATGGGTTATGATGCAATTCGATTTTATGAAGATGTATCCATTAATCAAACGGAAGATCGCATTCCGGATATTCTCTACAAGCTCTATCGCTACGTCATTGTTGTTGATCATTTTTCAAACGAGCTAAGTCTTTTCCAGCATGAGATAGAAAAGAATGCAGAAGGTGCTGAGCGTAATTCACATTCTGCTTTAGATAAGGTAGAGCAAATTATTTTTAGCAACCGGTTTTCAACATATCGTTTTGCATTAACCGATGGCGAGACCTCCAACTTTACAGATGAAGAATTTCTGAAGGTAATTGAGAAAGGAAAAGAGCACTGTTTCCGTGGTGATGTATTTCAGATTGTATTGTCGCGCAGGTTTACGATGGGTTTTAAGGGAGATGAATTCAATGTGTATCGTGCACTGCGTTCCATCAACCCGTCTCCCTATCTTTTCTATTTTGACTATGGAAATTTCAAACTGATCGGCTCATCACCCGAAGCACAATTGCAGGTAAGCAATAGCAAAGCGCACATCTATCCGATTGCGGGAACCTTCAGAAGATCAGGTAATGATCAGGAAGATGCGGCACTTGCAGAGAAATTGGCAGCAGATGAAAAAGAAAATGCTGAGCACATTATGTTGGTTGATCTTGCCCGAAATGATATGAGCCGCAATGCTGATCATGTTCACGTGGAAGTCTTCAAAGAAATTCAATTTTATTCGCACGTCATTCATTTGGTTTCAAAAGTTACCGGCAACATTAGCAAAGATGCATCGGTTGTGCGCATGGCTGCGGATACCTTTCCGGCCGGAACATTATCCGGTGCGCCCAAACACATGGCCATGACTTTAATTAATAAGTACGAAAATGTGAACCGTAGTTTTTATGGTGGAGCAATCGGGTTCATTGGTTTTGATGGATCGTTCAATCATGCCATTATGATTCGAACGTTCTTAAGTCATGAAAATAAGTTGATTTGTCAGGCGGGAGCAGGTGTGGTTTCGAAATCAAGTGCAGAAAGTGAATTGCAGGAAGTGAATAATAAACTAACGGCATTGCGTAAGGCGGTGTCGATGGCAGAAAAAATATAAGCGGTTACCGGTTTTCAGTTACCAGTCATTGGTGACTGGTAACCGGCAACTGGTAACTAAAGAAAAAGTATAAATCTTCGAATTAAGAAAAATGAAAATCCTCGTCCTCGATAACTACGATTCGTTTACCTACAATCTTGTACATATTATTCGTGCGCTAGATTATCCGCTTGATATTTATCGAAATGATAAAATCACAATAGAAGATGTGAAGAAGTATGATAAAATTCTTCTTTCGCCTGGTCCGGGCATTCCGGATGAAGCAGGAATTATGAAGCAGCTGGTGAAAGAATATGGAGCCACTAAAAGTATTTTGGGTGTGTGTCTGGGTCATCAGGGAATTGGTGAAGTGTATGGTGCGAAGCTGTATAACATT
>DAIQPD010000217.1:0-6905 GCA_036787535.1 Chryseolinea sp. | reverse complement strand
ATCTCCGGAAATAATACACTGACAATCCTTAATCATATCTTTCAGGAGGGGCCACTGAAATTTGATGTGATCCTCAGTTCTATGGTTCGACAGTATCGTAGAAACCTCTACATGCTTGTTGTACCAGGACCAATATGGAACATACAGAAATGAATCATACTCTCTTTCCTTAATATCCGCAAAAGTACCAACACCTTGGCTTTCTAAATCCTGACTGAAGAGTTGGAGAATTTCATTGTAGGCGTTTTCTGTGCTTTTTATTTTGATAATAAAACTACTTCTTATAGATTCAATACATGCATGGGCATCGTCCATAACCAGAGAACCTATTTCTATGGACTTATTGTTTAAGTTGAACTTTGTAAAACCGTTGAAAAGCTTTTGAATTGAAGTGATAAGTATATTTTTCCCGTCAAGAAAGTTTGCGGGTAAATCATCCTCGGTTGTCAAAGCCTTAATTCCAAATTGCTTTGCCTGATCCTTAGTTTGCTGTATAAGGTAGTTGTTAGGACAGAGATATAATGCCGGCCCCTTTCCCTCATTTAGTTTAGATTGAAGTATCAGTAAACCGATCAATGTCTTACCTTGTCCAGTATGTAATTTAAGTATGACATCTTTTTCTACTCTGTAATTGCCATACCAATCTTTAAGAATCTTCTCCTGTACGGGACGTAACGGACCTTTGTCGCTTGCACGGTCAAGTAAATTGTACATTTCAATCGGGTCGGTCTTCTTTTCCATTGAAGTACTCCCAAGTTTTTTCTTAAAATCAATCATAGCAAATTGTTTTTCGGTTAACTGGATTAAGGTGGCCTTTCTATTGTATTGAATGGATACCGAGCCTGTTCGCACGGATCACTATTTATATTTCTTTCTTAACGGAGCATTACCTGTGGGCTGTCGATCGGATTGGATCAGGTGGGTCAGGGAATCTCTTTGCTAAAGTATGCTAAAAATTGAATTAATCCATTAGCCCCATCCATTCTCCTTGTAATACACCCAAGCCTCATTAAGAAGCTCGCGGAACTTTTCATATTCCGTAATTGAAAGAGTATGGTCGAGCTGGAAAGCAGATCCACCTTTCCACATGGGCAGAATTTCTTGACTTATTTTTTCATTAAACTTACCGTCAAGATGCAAGGCGTACAAATAAAGTCCTATGCTTTTCTTTAGTATCACCGCTCCGGCAAACAGAAACCCTTTGTGATTTTTAGGATGAAAACTCCGTGACCGAAATCCGTGAGTAGTCCAAAGCTCGTAATGCTCCGTAGTGTTGACGCGCACTTCGAACTTCTTTGTATAGGGTTTAAGTATTTCCAGCGCCTGACTGAATATTACTCGCTGCGTTGAAGTAATCTCAGCGATTTTTGTCTGCCTGTATTTCGGCATGGTACTGCTTTGCCGGGATTTCATATTTCAAAACTGGATTCAATTATTCCTTTCGCCATTTCTCTCTGAATCAAGTTGCTGAATTGTTTCCTTCAATGACTTTGTGTTTGTCTTTTTAAGGATTTCGTTTTCATACTCTTCGCTAAACTCAGTAATTATTCCGTTTTTCTTTGCTGAGAGAAGGTATCGAATGCCATCCTTTTCCATAGCTCCTGCATTCGCGCGAATTGAAGAGATCGCATAATCTGAAAGGAGTTGAGGTGTGATTGGTCGTTCAATGTTTTTCCCAATAGATGTATACAATACGAGTTCAACGCCATTGAAATGATGCAGCTGTTCAACCAGCACAGCGTTTATCCCCGGATTGTTCGGTCGCGTATATTCTTGAGTAACATCTGCGATATGACGCTCCCTTCGCCACAACATGGACTTCGCTTGTTCAGTCGTAATTTCATCACTGAGAACGAGTATTTGAGCTTTTATAGTCCGGCCTCCTTCCGAAACCGGTATCAGGGTTGGCGCATTGTCTCTCGTGCTACTCACCCTGGCAAACTCAACCTTAAATGGAGTATCGCATAAGATTCGATCAATGATCAATGGTTGCAATTCAACTCCAGGATCATCGATGAGCGAACCATAGGCAAGGATTCCGATTTTTAAAGTTTTTCTATCCATGATTATTTCATACAGTTTAGTCAGGCTTGACTACCGGAAATGTTAAAGAAGATATGAAAGAAATTAACATCATTGCAATGTGCGGTTCTTCCGACTTTAATGTTTCTGGTACCACTTAGTGAGGCGCTAATGTCGTTGAATTCAGGCTTTAAAAGTTTGAAGCTGTCATCAAAGTTGATGCTAAGAACATCTTGTCGATATGAATCCCATGTCTTTGTGAAGTTCTCAGACTTTCCCTTAAAATAGGATACCACATAGAAGCGAGTAGTGTGGCTGACATACTTGTTGCACTTAACAACGTGCTCTTCTGTTTTGGACTTATTCTTTCCCTCAATGATCATAGCTTCGATCAATGCTATGCATTCATCCGCACATTGAACCATGAAATCTGAAGATCCTAAATCGTCACCTCCTGTATTTGATGCACCTGTTCGCCCTTGATCGGAGATGCTCCATCCCCATACAGGAAATCTGAATCGCAAAATAGATTGAAGCAGGTCATTGTACTTGTCTTCGATTGGAATTTTGTCGAGCGCCCTCACTTTCTCCATCAGGATTTTTCCTGCCCTTACAATCTCGTTAAGAATAAAAACATCAACTGTCTTCCCATCATTCAATTTTTTCGGAACAGTATTTATGATTTTATCGGGTGGCAAATTCAGAATATCTGAAAATGATATTCTAAGACGACTAATGTACTTGGTATCATCAATTGTAGTGTATAATGATTCTATGAGCGTGGGCACTGGTAGTGCATTATCCACATAGTATTTTCTCGCGTGTGAAAGGTAACTATATGCCAGCTCATCGAGCTGCCTTTTTAAGTACATATCAAATATGCCTTGAACAATTTCAGAATCATAAAGATAAACAGAAGGAAGGTATTGTAGGGTTGTATCCAAATTTGAAAACTCTTCAAAGTGCAGGTAATAGTAAATGGACGTGTACTTAATATTGTTATCCAGAGACTGCAGAGTTCTCTTAGCTTCATTCGTTTGATTCTCGGAAAAGACCTTCCATTGCTCCATAGCCAGTTTAAGTTCTGCGGAGTCCAGATTGGCCTTAGCACGAATTGTTCTTGCATGGAAGAGTCTATAAGCGTATTCTCCGTTGGCAGTGTCATTTGAATGGAGTTCCTCAAAAATGTTTAACGCATCGTCATATTCTTTTGTGTTATAAAGTTTGTGCAGCCCAATAAAGAACCGTTTCATATCTATCAGCGGCCTATTGCGATTAGAGCTGACGTACTGATTCACGGGTACTGCGATAGCATTTAGTTTATCCAGGTCTTTACTCTTGAAGGCATGTAATAGTTTCACTTCAAATAGTAAATGGCTGTCATTCTCATTCAGATGTTTTACATTGTTAAGATGAGCCTCTAAACGTTCCGACAGCGGTAAAGCAAACTCGAAGAATTCATCGGTGTTAATCGCTTCGATCATTGCCTCCCGCCATTCTGTAGTAACTCTGCTTGCGCTGATAAACTCTTCAATTGATGCGGTTTGCAATTCTTCAAAGAGTATTTTCTTGGAAGCATTACCTTCAATTAAATTTATTATACCGAGGAGCCTAAGCAAATTTTTATCTTCTTGAATGTATTGCCGAACGAACTCAGCCTTCAAGTCTTCCGGTTGATGATTCATCGCTTTAAAAACAACTGTCAAAACACTCTGATGGTATAAGTCATAAGTCATGTGGAATCTGTCATCAAACGCGTTAATTCTATCAATTTGGAGATCATCAACAGAGAACCGTATCGAGTATTTTTTTAGCAATTCAAACAGCGTGTCTGTAAGGTCATTAATGTTGGTGGAAAGAACTTCAAAGTTTGAGGGAGATGCTTGTATTTGGATAATTGCACACGCAATCGACTTAAGAAACAGTCTAGCTTTCTCGTAAGTGTCGATATTCAGATCATGGTACCTTCCTTGTCCGTGATTTTTTTCAAAACGGAACTGCGATTCAATTGACTTTACGAAGTTGTTTAATTGACCAATGCCATGAATATGAGTGAAGAAAGAGCCCCATTCTAGTATTTCAAAACCAAATGGATAATTACCCCACTTAGGCTTTTTCATTTCGGTGAGACCCGTACTGTAATTGACTACCGGAATTTCTTCACAGGTAAAATATTTCTGAACGAGGTCGTACAAATAACCAGCGATGTCATTCCGTAAAAGTTTCAGAGCATCTAACTCATTCTTAGAAATCTCACCTTTAAATAAAGGAGTGTTACAGAATTTGAGCAATTGAATTGCAAATTCAAATCCAGGTTGATTTAGATAAATGAAATCATAACGAGACGCATTGCTTTGACTCTTTAAAGCTGTAAAAAGTCCGCTTACTATCCTGGGAAAAATCCTGGGCTTTACTCCACCATGGTAGTTTCCTTGTGGCCGCATCTCTGAGAGTCGCTTGATAGCAATTTCAAAACGTCTTCGTTCCTCTGCGTGAATTTCGTGATCGTAGTTAGTCGGCCTTTTGAAAAACAATTTTGCCTGGCTCCATAGAATTTGAAACAATGAATTTATAGTCTCATCATCAGGATTAAGGCTTGCAGATAATTTCAGAAGGAATGCGTCAAAAGCGTCCATCCAAAGTTCCGACTTTAGTTTATGAATAGCGCTTCGAACCTGATCGGCTGTTTCGTTTTCGAGTGTCTTTACCAATACCTTTTCGTTAACCTCAATTTCATTAATTGCTTTAAAAAAAATCGGGGCAAGGTTATTCGAATTCAGAAATACAGGCAATACAAATTGGTAATCTCTTTTTATATACCAAAATAGATGGCTTACCAAGTAAGGACGACTCAGATCATTCAGAATTTTCTGAACTCCTATATATCTCTGATCTGATCCTTGAGCACGTAGATCAGTTTGAATCATGAGACGCAAAAGGATATGGTAAAAACCACGTGCCTCGTCCAATTCTAAGACTCCCTGAAACCAGCGGTCTAACGAATCTATCTGTTCCAACAACTCTATAGTTGATTCTTTACTTAATGAAATAGGTGGGACATCATCAAATAGGAGCTTTCGGGCATAGCTTGGGGCATCAAGCCATGACTTTTTAAATTCACTTCCGGTATCCACCAAGTCATTTTCGGAAAAAAGTATATTGAGAGCAGCCTCATGCAGTTTCTCTATTTTATCCGGCAGCAGGAATTTTGTTAATTGGTCTGGATAATCAATTTCGTAGAACTGGATTATCTCGGCATAATACCTGACACGGTCATTGAAATCAGCAAATAGTTCGTTGTCACAAAGTAGTATCCAAATTGATGAGCATATCTCGTTTCTGAGATGTCTTGTGTATTCCGATTTATGCCAACTGTATTTATCATCAGTTACTTTGTGAAGTATGTTCCTATCCGCAAGGAGATTGATTTCCGGCTTGGTCAGTTTAACCAGCAAAGTATCTTCATCGAAAATGACGGAATCGTTTATAAATTCAGCGTACAATCCTTTTAAGCAACCAACATGATTAACAATATCGGTTGGTATAAGATCATCTTCCGTTGATCTCATAACTGTAGCAACACTCGATGGAAATACTATTTTGTCGTTGATAATCCGAATCCATTGATTGGACAGAAACCATTGCGCTGTTAGTGAAGTCCCATGAAGTCGATTGTAGTCACCAACTTTATCGTTGAGATTCACCATGGTTGGTTTAGCGGGAATGCCGACAGCTAGCATCGCTTTGGCAATTGCATGAGAAGTGTTGGATCTAAGATTGTCCTCTGTTATTTTGGTATCAATGTATTCTCTGTAAGCAGATTCAGTTCTTGCGAATGCCTTCAACCTCGCGGAAAGACTCTCTATCTTAGATTCAAGTAGGTACATGCGTTGGTGAGTTTACTTTTTGTGAATTTGCGAGCGGGTTATATCAAGAAATGCTTAACTAAAATTTCTGCAAGCCGTGGGTTATATGATTTTTTGAGCTGAACTTTTATCATGTCAGGTAACTCTGCTACTTTTTTCAGCGCTGGCAGGAAGCTTTCAATCCAAATGGCCAACAGCCACTCAGCCTTAAACTTTTTGTAGTCAAAGGTATCGGGTGACAGTATCCATTCATCAAATTCACTCAAGTTATCAATTTGACTCAGCGCTTCGTTTGTCGAAGGGACACCAAGTTGGTGTAAGAGCAATGCGAAATTGTAAAAATAGAAATTTTCAAATTGCGGTTCACCGTTTTCAATTCCAGTGAAGCCACGTCCCTTAGCCTTATTGATAAATCCAACATACTTAAAAAAATAGTCCTTTTCGTTTGCAGAATAAATTTCATTTCTAAGTAGACGTTCATAGGTATCACTATTGAGTTGTCTTTCCAGACTGGTTGTGTAAGCTTCTTTAATTCTAATTCGCCCCTGATCATCAACAATTTTCCAGAAATATATCAACTGACCATCCAAAATTCCCTTTTCGTTTGTTGAATTTGCAATCGCCTTTTGAAGTATCGAGTGATCGTTTACCTTATTATCAGGATAAAACGTATTAATCGCCTGACAACAGCTTCCAATCAGCTTCTGATATTTATTGTAACCATGCCGATCCCTGGAGTTAGCGATTTTCAATATAGAAAGGATGTCTTCATATGTTAATAGACTTCCTTTTTCTTTCAGGAAAATCCCAAGCTTATCAAGATGGTACCAGTATAAATGATCCTCAACCTGCAGGAAGTTAATTATTAGCCGACCTAATGATGTATCCCAATCCTCCTTCTTGATATTTATTTTGAAGAGCAGCAAGAACATGTTTCCAAATATCCTTCCACACTTTTCGCTAAAATCATAATTCAGTAGATACTCTTGTAACAAAGTATTCAGTTGTGGAGTAAAA
>DAIQPD010000216.1:0-6921 GCA_036787535.1 Chryseolinea sp. | reverse complement strand
TTGTGATAATCAACGAGACTCATTAGTGATTGTTCATCTGCGAGTATTCCCAAGTAGGCATTCTTCAACGCTTCGGCAGTAATTAGTTTTCGATCGGCAAGCATATCACGATAGTACTGGAATATCTGCGATTCAACTTGCTTGATGTAAGCATTAACTGTCTTGCCTTCTTCACTGTTATTTTTGGCTTGTCCGTTATTCCATAATTCTTTTCTGACTTTACGCTTTATGGAGAACTCGGTGCGCTGCATATCAACCGTGATGCGGCAATAAATAAGTGCTTCGTGATTGTTTCCTTTCGAGGAACGCAAGAGGAAAGCTGTGCTGTAGGTAACTCTCTTTTCCATTTGGATTGTGGTTAGTTGTTTAACTTTGAACTGATTTTATTCGCCAGTTCCCCACGCAAAGAGTCTTAAATGATATCGAATTAAATGACTGAAATACAAGTCATTACATCGAAAAGGTGAGCTTTTTCAAGTATACGAAAGACTCACCTAAAAGCTCACCTACACACTGATAATATTTGAATTTTTTGAAGGGCTATAAAAAGCAAAAGCCCTCTAAAAATTAATTTTAGAGGGCTTTGCCGACATTTGAATGTCTTTAAGTCGGGGTGGCCAGATTCGAACTGACGACCTCTTGGTCCCAAACCAAGCGCGATACCGGGCTACGCTACACCCCGAACTTTTAAGAGGCGCAAAGATACATTTTATCTCTTCACCTGTACTATTTTGAATTCTAAATTCTAAAATCTTTTTTACCTCCGTGATCCAACAGAGATTTGAAAGCCCACCGAATTTATTTGTTTTCAAGTACTTAGAGACGACTTAAACTATTGACAAACCTAACTAACCCGACAAAATAAATTCAAAGAGTAGCAGAATTACAAATGAAAACGGGTACTGGATTGAATAAAAGGGTGATTTAGCGCTTATTTAATGCCATCAGAGTATTCAAAATGAGCTGGGTTTTGGTACTTTTAAAAGGATACTATTGTATCGTTCAGTCTTGCTCGTCATGTGCTGAACCTGGTCTTGATTGCTGTTGATCCTTAAACTCAAGTGGGGTTAGATTGGTGTATTTTTTAAAATACCTTCCGAAATAGGAGTTGTCTTGAAAACCAAGCTTGAATGCCACCTCAGAAACAGATAGCTGAGTATGTGCTAATGATCTTTTTGCTTCCAAAAGTATTCGCTGCCGGATTAATTCACCTGCCGCTTTTCCTGATTTTGCTTTGGAAAGTGAGTTCAGATAATTCGGTGTAATATTCATCAAATCAGCATACTCCTTCGGTGTTTTTAATTCGATAAAATGTTTTTCAATTAACTCCTGGAAATGAAATAGAAAATCCATGCCTGAGGATGCTGTATGTTTATCATGCCCACGGCTCAATCTTGATGCTCTAACCAACAATGAACTAATCGAATAGAATATTGCATCGCGACTAAACTCATCTGGGTTTAAGGATTCCTCTTCCATAAATAAAAACTCTTCTGTCCATTTTTCAGTTTCAGCTTGACTCAAATCAAAATAGCAGGATTGATTAGGTCTAAACAGAGGCCATGCTGACATCATCTTTCTACCCTTTGATAAAGCCATGAAGCTGTCGTTGAAGAGCACCACAAATCCTTTTACTTTTCTTAATTCGTTCCACGCATGTACCTGATCAGGAGCGATAAGAAACAAACGATTAGGTACAAGATCATAGTTTTGGAAGTCTATATCATGACTGCCGCTTCCTCCCGTTACCAAAATATAAGTATAGAAATGGTGACGATGCGGGGCCTTCAGATGCTCAATGTCCTTGGCGAAATATTCAAAGCGAAAAAAATCAAATTCTTTTTTTTCTGAATCGGTAGACTTTAAGGATTCAATCGTGAATGAAGGAATTTGGTCAGTACTCATTTTATAAAAATAAGTAATTAATGCCACACCTGGTATAAATGCTGCCATTCAGAAAAGCCATTGAGCGGTAATTTTGCATCAACAGTAATCACTCGCGAATCAGCGGCATTAAATAGTTACATAAATCACACAGCCATGAAAACATTTGAAATTAATAGAATACTCGTGCCCATCGATTTTTCGGAGGTATCGCTCAATGCATTAGGAACAGCAATTGCCATCAGTAAAAGACAATTAGCAACCCTTACACTCATTCATATAATTGAAAATGGTTATACTTTATATCCACCTGAAGCCGGTGCATTTGCCGGAAGTGTTTTACCTGAACTAGTTGATGGTGCTAATGAATACCTGAATGATTTGGCAAAAAAAATCAGGTTAGAGCATGATGTGGTAGTTAATCATATTGTATTGTCAGGCAATGCTGCAGACGAGATTTGCCGATGGGGGTTTCACAAGGAAATTGATCTTATTGTAATGGGCACACATGGCGCTTCGGGTTTCAGAGAATTCTTTCTGGGCTCAAATGCATACCGTGTTGTAAAGAATGCACCGTGCCCGGCAATGACGATACCGGGAACAAATCAATGGATTGATTTTAAGAAAATTCTTTTTCCAATTCGGATGGTTCCGCACGCGCTTGATAAGTACGAAGTGGTAAGGCCCATCATCAGAAAGAATGGCTCCTCTTTATTGATAGCCGGAGTAATTCAAAAAAATGACCCTGCAGGGTTAACAGAGATGAAAGCATTGGTAGACGCGGTGCGAAAGAATATTGCAGAAGATGAAGTGAAGTGCGAAAGTGATATCTATAACTGTGAAAATGTATCACGACAGGTATTAGATATTGCCAATATTGAAAAGCCAGACCTCATTGTTATTACAGCCACACTGGATACTTCCCTCCGTGATTTTTTTCTTGGCCCTTACACACAAGACATTGTGAATCATTCTCAATATCCTGTATTAAGTATTCGGCCAGCGTTCAGAATTAAATCACTCAGTTCATTGTCGGATCTTACACTGCATAGTACAGAGCATCCTATACCACTATTATAAATGTTGGCATGGTATAGAATACACATTCAACTTAAAAGATATAAACATGAAAATCGAAATAACACATTTAACAATTGGAGATTACCTGGATTTGAAAGAGAGCATGCTTGAAGCGTACACCGAATGGGGTGCGTATTGGCGCGATCATCAAATCGCTCACTTACTAGAGATTTTTCCAGAAGGGCAGCTTTGTATAAAGGTAGATGGTAAATTAGTAGGGGCAGCTTTGTCGCTCATCATTGACTATAAAACGTTAGGCGACAATCATACCTATAAAGATGCAACCGGCAATTATACCTTTAGCAGCCACAACAATGATGGTGATGTTTTGTATGGCATTGAAATCTTTATTCGTTCTGAGCATCGCGGGCTACGACTCGGAAGGAGACTGTATGATGCTCGTAAAGAACTGTGCGAGAAATTTAACCTGCGAGGAATTATTGCTGGTGCGCGATTGCCGCGCTACGGTGAGCATGCAGATAACTTAACTCCCAAAGAATACATTGAGAAGGTAAAAAATAAAGAACTCCATGACCCAACGCTTAGTTTTCAACTGAGCAATAACTTTCATGTGCGCAAAATTCTGAAGGGTTATATGCCGGGCGATGTTGAGTCAATGGAATACGCAGCGTTGATTGAATGGATTAATATTTATTATGAACCGAAGCAACAATTACTTAATGAAAAGAAGACAGGTGCCAGATTAGGATTGGTACAATGGCAAATGCGACCGTTTAAAGATTTTGATGCACTCTGTGAACAAATCGAATTTTTTATCGACTCCGCTTCAGGATATAAGTCTGATTTCATTCTCTTCCCTGAATTTTTTCATGCACCCCTCATGGCAGAGTACAATGCCTTAACAGAAGCAGAAGCCATTCGGGGATTAGCCAAGTACACCGAGCCCCTTAAACAAAAATTTGCGCAGTGGGCCGTTGCTTATAATGCAAATATTATTACTGGAAGTTTTCCGGTAGTAAGAGATGAGAAACTATACAATATTGGTTATCTCTGCCATCGAAATGGTAAGGTAGAGGAATATCAAAAACTGCACATCACGCCAAGCGAACGCCAAGCCTGGGGACTTGTAGGCGGAGACTCACTGAGAACATTTGAAACGGATTGTGGCACCATTGGAATATTGATTTGCTATGATGTGGAATTCCCAGAGCTAGGCAGATTGTTGGCGAATGATGGAATGGATATTCTGTTTGTGCCTTTCCTAACGGATACGCAGAACGCGTATGCCCGCGTAAGACATTGTTCTCAAGCCAGGGCAATAGAGAATGAATGTTTTGTAGCAATTGCAGGAAGCGTAGGTAATCTACCTAAGGTAAACAACATGGATATCCAGTATGCTCAATCGGCTGTGTTCACTCCTTGTGACTTTGCATTTCCAACAAATGGAGTAAAAGCTGAGGCTACACCGAATACTGAAATGGTTTTGATTGTTGACGTGGATATGGAATTGTTGAAGGAATTAAACCACAAGGGATCAGTTAAAAATTTAAGAGATAGAAGAAAGGACATCTATCAATTAGGATATATTAAGAAAAACGATATCATGCCGAAGCTGGAATTGGCTTTGACGTAAAACAAATTAACCAACAAGAATACCTTGAGAAATTCAAGGATAGAAAAAATATAAAAGGCGTTGTATGGAGAAAAGAAAATCAAGATTAATTATGGCATCAAACCGTTTGCCTATTCAGCTTACCGAGTTGGATAACACACTGGTGATGCGCGAAAGCGATGGTGGTCTGGTAAGTGCGCTTAAAAGTTATTTTGATAAAATGGAAGATGAAGCAGCGTTTAATGAACGTGTATGGATTGGTGCTGCTGATTTTCCTGAGAGTCGATGGAAAAAGTATCAGCGAAAGACAAGCGCCAAAACCTCTTTCTCCCTTGAACCTTTGTTTATTGAAAAATCAATCTATAGCAAATATTACAACGGATTTTGCAATGCGACCCTTTGGCCATTGTTCCACTACTTCCCCAGCTATGTTGAATTTAGTCAGACTACCTATCAGAGTTATGAAGCAGTTAATCAACTTTTTGCAGAAAAACTTTTAGAGATTCTTAAACCTGGAGATACCCTGTGGATTCACGACTATCAACTCATGCTGTTGCCTGGTATGATACGTGAGAAAATGAAAGACGTATCGATTGGATTCTTTCTTCATATTCCGTTCCCAACATATGATGTATTCCGGATGCTTTATCGCCCGTGGAAAGAAAAGATTATCCAGTCATTGCTGAGTGCTGACTTGATTGGATTCCATACTACGGAATATGTACAACATTTTCTGAAGACGGTTCGAATGGTTGCTGGTGTTGATCATACCTATCGGACACTGCAATTTGAGGATCGCACTATTCGGGTCGAGCAGTTTCCGATTGGTATTGACTTTGAAAAATTCTACACAGCAAACGATCCGGATGTTCAGATGCATCGTGATTCTATAGTAACAAACTTTGCCGGCAAAAAAATTATCTTTTCAGTTGATCGACTGGATTACACCAAAGGAATTACACATCGGTTATCTGGGTTTGAGCGGTTTCTAGAGTTGAATCCTGAATGGCGTGAGAAAGTTGTTTTTATCTTAGTAGTAGTGCCATCACGACAAATTGTTTCGAAGTATAATGAACGAAGAAAATTGATTGAAGAACAGGTAGGAAGCATTAACGGAAAATACTCAACACTTCCCTGGCAGCCTATTATTTATAGATACAACAGTGTAGATTTCTCAGAGTTAAGCGCTCTTTATAAAACTGCTCATGTTGCTTTAATCACACCACTTCGCGATGGAATGAATCTGGTAGCAAAGGAGTTTGTAGCCAGTCGACAAAACCAGGATGGTGTACTTATATTAAGTGAACTGGCAGGTGCATCAAGTGAGTTGGGCGAGGCCTTGCTAGTCAATCCGGTTGATAGAGAAGAAGTAGCGCGTTCGCTAGCACAAGCTTTGGCAATGACAATCGAAGATCAACGCCAAAGTATGAAGAGGATGCAAAAGCAGTTGAGTGAATTTGATGTTGTGCATTGGGTTGATGATTTTTTTAAACAGCTCCACGAAATTAAAGGGCTTCAGAAGAGTCGTGAAAATCATTATGTGACCAACGAAATTGAAACACAAATTGCAGATGACTTTGAGAAAGCGGAGAGACGTGTACTATTTCTCGACTATGACGGAACGCTAGTGCCGTTTGCACAGAATCCACAGCTCGCCATACCCGATTCAAATTTGTTGAATTTGTTAAGAGAAATTAAAGCCGATGAGAAAACAGAAGTGGTGATCATTAGCGGTCGCAATCAAGCCATATTGGAATCATGGTTTAAGGATATCAACCTGACATTGGTTGCTGAACATGGTGCATCCGTTAAGTTGAGCGGTTTAGATTGGACGCACAAAAACAAAGATGAGACTGATTGGAAAGCGATTGTGCGTCAAACCCTTCAATTGTTTGTATCCAGGAGTCCGGGATCAATGTTAGAAGAAAAGAATTTCTCACTCGCCTGGCATTACCGCGGTGTTGATCCTGACCTGGGTTTTGTACGGTCACGCGAGATGCTGGACAACCTTTACCATCTTATCAGAAATTCACATCTTAATGTAATTGATGGTAACAAAGTGATCGAAGTTAGAGAAGCAGGGATTGACAAAGGATCGGCCGCGTTGAAAGTTCTGGAGACGTTTCAGGCCGACTATGTGCTGGCGATTGGAGATGACAAAACAGATGAGGACATGTTCAAAGCACTTCACCATAAGGGTACTACAGTAAAGGTAGGTTTGGGTGCAACACAAGCGCATTACAATTTGCGTAATCAACATGCTGTACTACCATTTTTAAAACGACTAATCTCAAACGATAAATGAAAAATCACAAATACAACTTAGGTGTAATAGGTAATTGCTCATACCTGGCCTACATCGATACGAGTGCAACCGTTAAGTG
>DAIQPD010000031.1:0-31033 GCA_036787535.1 Chryseolinea sp. | reverse complement strand
AGGTTAGAAACACGGCAATTAAAACCGCCATTAAGAAATATAATTCGGAGGTTATAAATGCTATCATTGAAAGCCTTGGTAGCCCGGTTTATAGTAACCAGGCAATGAATGCGCTAGCACTGATAGGTGTCGATACCTTAACCGCTTTGGATTCTGCTTTTTATCGAAGTGGACAAAGTACGCAAGTTATGTTGCGACTCGTTCAGGTGCTTGGTCGTATTGGTGGCCAGCGAGCGCGCGAAATTCTTTGGGGAAAAATCGATTATCCAAATAAGGTAGTAGTATCTCAAGTTCTTGTATCACTGGGCGAATGTGGATTTAAAGTTGGGATATCTCAAATAACGCGTATTAAATACGCCATCGAATCAGATATTGCCGATATCAGTTGGAATCTAAGCGCGATACAAGAAGTGGGTGATGATGCCTTTAGTGCTGAAATAATTGCCGCACTACGTTGGGAAATTCAAAATGACATCGAACACATTTACATGTTGCTTACCATGTTATATGATACACGTTCGATTCAGCTTGTAAAGGAAAATATTGATAGCAAAACCTCTGAAGGAATTGCATTTGCTATTGAGTTATTAGACGTGTTCCTGTCCGATCAGCTTAAGCAACGTGTTATTCCTATTCTGGACGATATTTCAGATTCGGAGCGAATTAAGCGATTGGAAGATTTCTATCCACGCATAAAACTGGATTCCAATCTAGTGTTAAAGTTTATGATCAATAGGGACTTCACCCAATCCAACCGGTGGACAAAGGCATGTGTGTTATATCAGATCGGGATGTTGCGCATTAGTGATTTTAAAATGGATTTAATTGCTCAACTTTTCAATCCCGATAGTTTGATTCGTGAAGTATCTGCGTGGGCATTGTTTAAAATTAGTGAAGATTCGTACAATCAAAATACCAGGAGATTGACTGAGGAGGTAAAGAGAGATCTTGATGTACTCATAATTCATTCAAGGAGAATGACGAGGTTTGGCAAGGTTCAGTTCTTCCAACAGATTGAAGTGTTTCAAAGTGTTCCGGGTATCACCCTTTCTTATTTGGCTGATATTTGTGAGGAGCTTCGCTTAAAGGTAGGTGAGTCTCTTACCCTAGATGAGAAATCGAATAACAACTTTTATGTCCTGGTAAATGGCACAGTGGATTTCTATCAGCGAGGTGAGCTGGTTGGGGAGTTCTCTGAAGGACAATTTGTAGGAGAGATGTTGGCCTTACCTAATTTTGTCAACACCAATCTCATTATTCCTAAAACCGAGGTTATTATTTTGAAATTTAACAAGGATCAGTTTTATGAGCTCCTTTCTGATAATGTGAAGTTGGCTGATAAGATGATTGAGTTTATATAATCTGTTTATGAACAGGTCAAAGCGAATATTCTTGTTGGGAGGCATTGTCTTTTTTGTCCTTCTATTTTATGCCAGCTATGACATAAGCAAGCGAACAACTTTTCCAGGATCAAAGCCGCAATTACCCGAGCGGCTAAAGAATGTCTACTTAAAGCCAGATTCCGCAAAAGTGGATACACTGAAGCAGAAGTAGTAAAATTTCACATTTTCGTAACAAAAAATTTGCAATCGGTTGTTTTGATCTGTTTTTATTTTACATTTGAAACAGATTAAAGCCAACTATAGACATAAAAATCCCCCTTAGTCCAGTACTTCGGGGGATTTTTACTTTTTGGAACCTCTCGATTCTATCCGACCTCCTGATAAATCCATCCATCCGTCATATTTTCAGGTGGTCGATTTCTATAATTTGAATCCAAAGCAATCGATTACGTTTGTTTCAGATTAAAGCCAACTATAGACAATGAAAATCCCCCGGGGTCCAGGACTTCGGGGGATTTTCTTTTATAGAACTTGCTAATCATGCATTCAGAAGGCAACCACTGAAATTCATCTTACGTCCTGTCAGAAATACGACATTACCTTCCTTCATATTACCATACCTTCGGTGCCATTATGAAATTCATCTATCTGCTTTTCTTTAGTTTTATAGTTACTGTAGCAATCAGTCAAAAGTATACTGTGGAAAAAGGCTCGGCTTCTTTTTTTTCACATGCTACGGTAGAGGACATTGCTGCAAAAAATGAGAAAATTGCAGGATTATTTAATTCTTCTACAGGTGATGTAGCGTTCTCAATACCCAACAAAGAATTTCAGTTTGCAAAGTCGCTGATGAAAGAGCACTTCAATGAGAAGTATATGCAGACGGAAAAGTTTCCGAAGTCAACTTTTCAAGGTAAGGTTACGGGGTTCGATTTAAATTCAAATGAAGTACAACAAGCTAAGGCTAAAGGCAAGCTAACCATTCATGGGCAAACAAAAGATGTTGAAGTTTTAGGAACCATTGAAAAGCAAGGTGATCGACTAATATTTAAAGCAAAGTTTATCGCAAAACTTGAAGATTATAAAATTTCAATTCCCCAATTACTTTGGCAAAATATTGCGGAGCAAGTTGAGGTGACCGTTGATCTTGTTTTTATGCCTCAGTAAACATCTAGTCCTATCTCTTGAGCTTAATGGTGGTTCAAGCCATTTCAAAATCTTAAGGTAATTTCTTGCGAAAGTTATGTAGAGCAGTGCAACCCTTTTATTTCTAACTTGTCTATCCAAAGGATAGTTTTAAATCGATTGGAGCAACAGGTAATCGAACTTCATAATGACCTCATCACCCTTTGTAAAATGGGCGATCAGGACGCGCATTATCGTTTGTATAAACTTTACTCAAAAGGTATGTACAATGTGGCGTATCGTATCGTTGGAAATGAAGACGATGCAAGTGATGCATTACAGGAGGCCTTTATAAGTGCTTTCCGAAATCTGGATAGTTATCGTGCTGATGCAACATTTGGTGCCTGGATAAAGCGGATTGTAGTGAACAAATCAATTACTGCATTGCAGCGCAGAAAATTCGAACCCATTCCCGAGAATGATCGATGGGATGTTGCTGAAGAAGAGATGCCAATGGCGTATGCTGATGAATTAACAGTTGATCGCGTAAAGAAAGGTATTGAACAACTGCCAGACGGATATCGATCTGTTCTTTCGCTTTATCTACTGGAGGGATATGATCATCAGGAAATTGGCGATATTATGGGCATAAGCGAATCAACTTCAAAGTCACAATTGAATCGTGCCAAAGCAAAATTGAGAGAACTTTTAAATGGGAAGCTATGAAAGATAAAATGGAAGAATTTATTCGTCAAAACCGTAATGCGTTTGATGATCGGGAGCCTTCTGAGAAAGTTTGGCGCAACATTAAAGCATCTCTTTCTTTTGGAGAGAAGAGTTGGTTTAATAACGTTACGCTTTGGCGTGCTGCAGCGATTATCTTTTTTGCCCTGTCCGTTTACCTGATTATTCCCAAGGGTATTCTGATCTCTAAATCAGAATCAATCTCATCAAGGGAGTTTAGGGATGTAGAAGAGTTTTATACGCAGCAAATTTTGAATAAAGTAAAACTCATTCATGACTATACGAACAACGAAGGCTTGAATGGTTTTACACATGACTTTCAGCAATTGGAGGCCATGTATTTGGTGTTGAAAGAACAGATGAACGTCAGTCCCAGTGATAAAGTAAAAGATGCTTTGGTATTAAATCTTTTGGTTCGTATCGATTTGTTAAATCAACAATTGCATTCACTGGAAAAGGAAGTTCCTTCGAAGGAAGAAGAACAGCCTGAAACATCAATTTAAACTCTGCTGCGGTTTTGTCTATTTGATAAGTTGCAAATTCTTTCTATTTCAAAATCTCCTCAAAAACTGGAAGGAGAGTGTTGCTGATCTGATTGTATATTTTATATTGCCGTTTGAATGTTATTTTATGAAGCACGTTTTTGTTTGCATATTCCTTTGTTTTTCAATTTTTTCAATTGCCCAAGATCACGGATTTCCATTTGGGGAAGTTGCCCATCGTGAGTTGGATATTAAAAGTTATGATAAAGACACCTCTGCCGTAGCACTCGTTTTAAATGAGTTTGGTGAAGCGTACATTGATAATAGCAATGATAATAATTTGTTGCTAGAGTATCACATTAAAATAAAAATCCTAAAAAAAGCCGGTACAGACCAGGCAAATTTTGAGATACCATTGCGAAAAAGTAATGGTAAAGAAGAAGTACTTAAAGATGTTCAGGCATCTTCCTTTAACTTTGAAAATGGAGTAATAAAAGAGGCTAAGCTAAATACAAAGAGTGTCTTTAAGGAAGAACGAAGTAAATATTGGAATCTTCAAAAATTTGCAATACCGAATGTTAGGGTAGGCAGCGTCATTGAGGTTAAGTATACACTTGAATCTCCTTATATCTATAATTTCAGAACATGGGCGTTTCAGAGTGAAATTCCCAAAGTTAAGAGTGAATACTGGGCTACCATTCCGGGCAATTACATTTACAATATTTCGCTGAAGGGATTTTTGGAATTAAGCAAAAATGAAAGCGAACTGATCCGGGATTGTTTTACACCGGGCGGTGGTCACAAAGCAGACTGTGGTCGTTCCATGTGGGCGATGAAAGACATACCTGCATTTGTAGAGGAAGATTACATGACTGCCAGCTCTAATTTTATTTCAACCATCAATTTTGAGCTTTCAGAGATTCGGTTTTTTGATGGAAGAGTAGATAAAATTTCGAAGGAATGGAAGGATGTTGAAATGGAGTTGAGAGGGGACAATAAGTTTGGTGTCCAAATTAAGCGGGGAAAGGATATCGTTGATGGAAAAGTAGATCAGTTAATAATAGGAGAGACAGACCCCTTAGTTAAAGCAAAAAGAATTTATGATTTCATCCGGTATTGGTATCGCTGGAATGATGTTTACGGTTTGTATAGTGAGTTCGGAATTAAGAAGGCATTTGATACTAAAACAGGGAATGTAGGCGATATCAATTTGTCGCTGATTGCAGCGCTTAAGTATGCTGAACTGGATGTTGAGGCGTTGCTACTTTCAACGCGCGCCAATGGATTGGTTACTGAAATCTATCCTATACTGAGCGATTTCAATTATGTGGTTGCTAAACTAAACATTGGCGATAAGGTTTATTTACTGGATGCAACCGATGATTTTGTTTCATTCGGCCTTCTTCCTGAACGTTGCTTAAATGGAAAGGGTAGAGTTTTTGGAGGAAAGGAATCTTACTGGTACGAAATTAAACCTGCCGATAAGGAGAAAACCCTGTCCATAGTTAATCTGGTGTTAGATTCATTGGGTGCCATGCGAGGCACAATTCAGTATTCGTACATTGGCTATAAAGCTGCCAGTCAGCGAAGTAAGCTTAGCACTTTTACAAGCGAGAAGGAATACATTACTGATTTACAAAAGCGTATTCCTTACACTAACATTGAACATTTTGAATTCCAGAATGCAGATGACTCCTCCAAACCATTGGTTCTCAAGCTTGATGTTGTGATCCAGGCTTTTGATAACCTGAATACAAATCAGTTTTTATTGAATCCATTTATGGGTGAACGTTTGGAGAATAATCCTTTTAAATCTTCAGAGCGTTCCTACCCCGTTGACTTTGGGGCACCTCTTGAAGAAATTCTTGTGTTTTCAATGATCTATCCGAAGAACTTCGAAATAGATGAATTGCCAGCTAAAGTGGGTCTGGCACTTCCCAATAATGGAGGCAGGTATATCTGTGAATTTCAACAACTTGACAATCGCGTAACCCTAAATCACTCTCTTCAAATTTCTAGAACTATTTTTTCATCTGCCGAGTATCACTATTTGAAAGAATTATTCAATCGGGTAATTCAGGTTCAGCAGACTGATCTGGTATTTAAGAGAAAGTAGATCGGAGCAAAGCACTCTATTTACAATGCCAGCGATTTTGTTAAAAATAGTATAGAAAACTGTGTTTTCTAGTTTATCTTATGGCCGTATGAGAAAACTAGTCTTGAGCTTGTTAGTTGTTTCTGTTCTGAGCAACTGCTCCAATCCAAAAGAGAAAATCCCACCTTTAACAACCATGGAAAAATCATCTGGAAAGATGGTGGTATATCAATTGATACCCCGCTTGTTTGGAAATAAGAATACGACAAACAAAACCTTTGGAACGATTGAGGAAAATGGTGTGGGTAAGTTCAATGACATTAATAATGTCGCTTTAAAATCCATTAAGGAATTAGGCGTAACCCACATTTGGTACACAGGAGTTATTGAGCATGCCACACTCACAGATTATAGTCGTTTTGGAATCCCAGTAGACGATGCGGATGTAGTAAAAGGCATTGCCGGCTCTCCGTATGCCGTTAAGGATTATTATGATGTTGATCCGGATCTGGTAATTGATGTTAAGAATCGAATGCATGAATTTGAAAGCCTCGTTGAACGCACACATTCAGAAGGTTTGAAAGTTATTATCGACTTTATTCCGAATCATGTTGCACGTGCTTATAAGTCGGACGCAAAACCGGATGGTGTAAAAGACTTGGGTGAAAGTGATGATAAAACAGTTTCGTTTAACGCGATGAATAATTTTTATTATCTGCCTGGTCAATCTTTTAAAACACCTGTTCGGAATTCTGCTAGTGAACATATTCTAATGGATGGAAAATTTGAGGAAACTCCAGCAAAGGTTACAGGTAATGATCAATTCACGGCAAGTCCCGGAATTAACGAATGGTTTGAAACAGTAAAATTGAATTATGGAGTAGACATTCAACAAAAAAGACATACTCATTTTGATCCGATACCGGATACATGGATAAAGATGAAAGACATTTTAGTTTTCTGGGCTAACAAAAAAGTGGATGGCTTTCGATGCGATATGGCAGAAATGGTGCCGGTTGAATTTTGGCAGTGGGCCATTCCACAAGTGAAAGAAGTAAATCCTGAAATTATTTTCGTTGCTGAAATTTATAATCCATCCGAATATAAAAATTACATTCAGAAAGGCAGATTCGATTTTCTATATGACAAAGTTCAATTGTATGATACCCTTCGATTCCTGGTCAACGGTGAACGAAGTGCTACAGATGTTGATAAAATTCAAAAGAGTCTTTCTGGTATTAATCACAACATGCTTCACTTCTTAGAGAATCATGATGAGCAGCGTCTTGCTTCCCGTTTTTTTTCTGGCGATATGTGGAAGGCAACACCTGCCATGGTAATCAGCGCAACGATTGATCAGGGCCCGGTAATGATTTATAATGGTCAGGAAGTAGGAGAGAGTGGAATAGGTGTTGAAGGATTTCAAGGTGATGATGGGCGCACTACTATTTTTGATTATTGGGGAATGCCTGCACACCAGAAATGGATGAACAATGGAAAGTTTGATGGCGACTCGCTGAGTATGGAGCAAAAACAACTTCGTCAATTCTATAGCGATCTTTTAAATCTTGCGCAAAAACGTCCTGCCATAAATCAAGGTGATTACATTGATATCACAGAAGCGAATGATGCCAATAACTTTAACGGGAAGGTAGTGGCGTACATTCGATACTTCGGAGATGAAAGGCTGTTGATCATTGCCAGTTTTAATTCGGTTGATCAGCTGGTTAATATTAAAATACCTGCAGATGTTGCTGCTAAAATCGGATTAGAATCACCGGATAAATACCTTGCACGTGATCTGCTGTGGAGAGAAATGGAAATGGGATTTG
The DNA here is from genome assembly GCA_036787535.1 of Chryseolinea sp. GTDB lineage: Bacteria > Bacteroidota > Bacteroidia > Cytophagales > Cyclobacteriaceae > Chryseolinea. The sequence goes on along the minus strand of DAIQPD010000031.1, from coordinate 23,412 downwards.
CCAACGACTTTTCTTTCGATTTAAAATTGAAACCCTATAGTTCTCATATTTTTAAAATCAAATAGAATTTTATGAAACATCTTTATACGCCCGCATTGATTCTATTACTACTTTTCTTTTCGTCATGTCAAACAAAGAAAAAAAGTGAAGCAGTTGCATGGCCTCTTGGTGTGAAGTACGAAGTATTTGTGCTTTCGTTTGCCGATGGAGATGGAGATGGTAAGGGCGATTTTAAAGGACTTACTTCGAAGTTAGATTATTTACAAGATTTAGGTGTGAATGGAATTTGGCTGATGCCCATTATGAATTCACCTTCCTACCACAAATATGATGTAACGGACTATAAAAGTATCAATCCGGAGTACGGCACAATTGATGAATTCAAAAAATTTGTTGATGAAGCTCATTCGCGCAACATAAAAGTTGTGGTTGATTTAATATTAAACCACACAGGCTCAGATCATCCGTGGTTTCAAAGTGCCATAAAAGGTAAGGACAGTCCGTATCGCGATTATTATGTATGGGCAAAGAAAGATTCAATCCGCGAGCAAATTGCAAAGAAGAATACTTCATTCGATTCAGATAACATTACGCAATGGCACGCTGTAAACGGTGATACCCTTTCAGAGCACTTCTACGGATTTTTCTATAGCGGCATGCCCGACTTGAATTTTGACAATCAAAAAGTTCGAGATGAATTTAAAGACATTGGAAAATTCTGGTTGAAGGATTTGAATGTTGACGGCTTTCGACTGGATGCAGCCAAGCATATTTACCCGGATGACCGAGCTGAGGATAATCATGCATTCTGGATTGAGTTCAGAAAAGAGATGGAAATGATTAAACCTGATGTTTACCTTGTTGGTGAAGTCTGGTCATCTGCAAAAGTAGTAGCGCCATATCTTAAAGGACTCCCTGCACTTTTTAATTTCGATATGGGATATGCCATCACCAATGTTGTGAATGCAGGTAAAGACACCATCGGGTTGATTAGTAAGTATAAAGAGATAAGTGATTTCTATAAAACTGTAACAAGCGATTATCTCGATGCTACCTTTTTACGAAATCATGATCAAAATAGAATTCTGAGTGATTTAGGAAATGATCCAATGAAAGCCCGGGTTGCTGCAGGAATTTTGTTAACACTTCCCGGAACACCTTACTTGTATTATGGTGAAGAGATAGGTATGCTTGGCACAAAGCCAGATGAATTTATTCGTGAGCCGTTTTTGTGGGATATCGGTAATACTGATGCTACCCAAACAACATGGGAGATACCAAAATTCAGTACTGATAGATCAGTAGTTCCTTTGCATGATCAGAAGGTGAATGAAAATTCCATGTTTAACTTTTATAAAAAACTAATTCACTATCGAAATGGGAGCAAGGCACTAACCCAAGGTGAAATTGAAAATGCTGGTTTGAATATTACGGAAGTGGTGAGCTTTGTTCGGAAGTATGAAGATGAGGAGGTTTTGGTATTGAACAACGTTTCGGATGTTGAAGTGACCGTGAAATTATTGGAAGGCAATATCAAATTTGATGCTATCGATTTCGCTTCGGATGGAGCGGCAAAACTACAGGATGGTGCATTGGTACTTCCTGCGTATTCTACAGTAATATTGAAATAACAAATGACGATGAATTCGATTAAGGGACAAGCGCGGGTCATTATTGAAAATGTTCAACCTCAGGTGGATGGTGGATTGTATCCGGCTAAACGAACTGTTGGAGAAAGGGTAGATGTGTCGGCTGATATTTTTGGCGATGGTCATGATCACATTCGTGCCCGACTTCATTTTCATAAGGAGGGTGGAAAAACACAACAGATAGAAATGCTACCGACTTTCAATGATGGATGGAAAGCATCCTTTGTTGTCAGTGAGAAAGGTAATTATCGCTTTACAGTTTCTGCATGGATAGATCAATTTGATACTTGGTATGATGGTTTTAAAAAGAAAGCCGATGCACGCATTGATGTTCATGTTGAATTGATGGAAGGGGCACAGTTTCTAAGGAGACTTACTTTAGAAAATGAAGCAAAGAAATTAGAAGGCGATTACAAAAAGGCAATCGAATATATTTTAGGAAAAGAGTTTGCTGAATTGGTACACGCTCATCCACTCATTGAATTTGAAACTACCTATCCAAAAGAATTTGTTGTTCGGGTTGAACATACAAAGGCTAACTTCAGCACGTGGTATGAATTATTTCCACGTTCAGCATCACTCGAGGGAAAGCACGGAACTTTTAAAGATGTAATCAAACTCTTGCCACGTGTGTCGTCAATGGGATTTGATGTATTGTACTTACCACCGATTCATCCGATAGGTAAAGTAAACCGCAAGGGAAAGAACAACAATGTTCGTTCACTTCAAGGTGAGCCTGGCTCCCCCTGGGCAATTGGTAGTGATGAAGGAGGGCATAAATCAATTCATGAGGAGTTAGGTACGTTGGATGATTATAAAAAATTGATTGAAGAAGCGAAGAAACTGGATATCGATATTGCATTGGATCTCGCATTTCAATGTGCACCCGATCATCCCTATGTAGCTGAACATCCTGAATGGTTTAAACAGCGTCCGGATGGAACGATTCAGTATGCAGAGAATCCTCCAAAAAAATATCAGGATATTTATCCATTCAATTTTGAAACCGAGGCGTGGAAAGAATTGTGGATTGAATTAAAATCAGTCATTACCTTTTGGATTGACAATGGTGTAAAGATTTTTCGCGTTGATAATCCACACACCAAGCCAATACCTTTCTGGGAGTGGGCAATCGCTGAAGTGAACAAAGAGTATGATGATATTATTTTTCTGGCCGAAGCATTCACACGTCCGAAGATAATGGACTCATTAGGTAAGATCGGATACACCCAGTCATATACCTACTTTACATGGCGTGTTACAAAATCAGAGATTGTACAATACATGAATGAATTGGTGGAAGGCCCATCGCGTAATTTCTTCCGTCCTAATTTTTGGCCCAATACACCTGACATACTTCCGTTTCATCTTCAGCATCAGGGGGAAAATATTTTCATTATTCGAATGGCTTTGGCGGCAACGCTTTCTTCTAACTATGGAATCTATGGGCCACCGTATGAATTCAATGATAACGATCCAATGCCGGGCAGAGAGGAATATAATAATTCAGAGAAGTATGAAGTGAAACGCTTCGATTGGAAAAAGACCAACCGGATGACGGATATTATTACGATGCTGAACTATGCTCGGAAAAGTCATGCTGCATTGCAATCAACCTGGAACATTCAATTCTGTACAATTGAAAATCCTAATCTGATCGCCTTCGTTAAGGCGACCGATGATTTGTCGGATATTATTCTCACGATTGTGAACCTTGATCCAAATGGAAAGCAATCCGGTTTTGTACAGTTGCCAAAAGACAGATTGAAACTTTCGGATCGCATTAATGTAAAAGTACGGGACTTAATTACAGAAGACCAGTATACGTGGATGCAGGAATGGAATTATGTTGAACTGGATCCATTCAGAATGCCATTTCATTTATTTAAAGTAGAAGTACATGAATCATTTATGTAACACATGAGCGCTCCAAAAAGTAATGACCCACTTTGGTTTAAGGATGCTATCTTTTATGAAGTATCTGTTCGTGCATTTTACGATAGTAATGGCGATGGCATTGGCGACTTTCAGGGCTTGATCCAGAAACTGGATTACCTGGAAGATCTCGGTATCACTACCATTTGGTTGCTACCTTTTTATCCATCGCCTTTAAAAGATGATGGCTTTGATGTAACCGATCATTGTGATGTGCATCCGGACTATGGCACATTATCTGATTTTAAAATGTTTTTGAAAGAGGTACATCGTAGAAACATGTATGTGATAACGGAATTAATTCTGAATCATACTTCTGATCAACATGCATGGTTTAAAAGATCGCGCAAAGCAAAATCAGGTTCACGCTACCGCGATATATATGTATGGAGCGATACGCAGGATAAGTATAAGGAGGCGCGGGTAATGTTCACCGATGAAGAGTCCACCAACTGGTCTTGGGATCCTGAAGCGAAGGCATATTACTGGCATCGTTTCTATCGCCATCAACCCGAGCTGAATTTTGATAATGCAGAAGTTCAATTGGAGATGATTAAGGTTGTTGACTTCTGGTTGAAGCTGGGAGTGGATGGTTTTCGATTACCTTCTGTTCCCTTTTTATTTGAAGAGGAAGGAACAAGTTGTGAGAATCTTCCGCAGACACACGTTTTCTTAAAACGACTCCGTAATCATATCGATAAACATTACAAGAATCGCATTCTTATTGCTGAAGCAAACTTGTGGCCTGAGGATGCGGCTACCTATTTTGGTGATGGTGATGAGTGTCACATGAATTTTCATTATCCGCTAATGCCACGAATGTTTTTGGCGTTACGTACAGAAGACAGTTATCCTATCACGGATATTATTGAACAAACACCGGCTACACCACTCAATAATCAGTGGGCACTTTTTTTGCGAAACCATGATGAGCTAGGTTTGGAGATGGTAACAGAAGAAGAAAAGGATTACCTATTCAAAGCCTATGCAAATGATGTTAGTTTAAAATTCAATGCCGGTATTCGCAGAAGGTTAGCACCACTATTGAATAATGATCGCAGAAAAATTGAATTACTCTATACGATTTTAATTTCTCTTCCAGGTACACCAGTAATGTATTATGGTGATGAGATTGGAATGGGAGATAATGTTTATCTGGGTGATCGCTTTGGTGTACGCACACCAATGCAATGGAACATGAATCAGAACGCGGGTTTCTCAAACGCCAATCCGCAGCGGTTATACCTGCCTATTATTACGGATCCTATTTACAGACATGAATCGGTTAACGTAGCAACGCAAGAAGAAAATCCATCTTCATTTCTGTGGTGGATGAAACATGTGTTGGGTATGCGCAAGCGTCTGAATATTTTCGGTCGCGGTGATATGAAGATTATTGAAAGCACAAATTCAAAGGTGCTGGCTTTTGTTCGTAGTCATGAAAAGCAACGCATTATTGTTGTGGCCAATCTTTCTCAATTTTCACAGGCAACAACACTTAATCTTACTGAGTATAAGGGCTGTGATATTACAGAAGTATTCAGTCAGAATAAATTTATGAGTGTAGGGGAAGGTAATTATGCTATTACCATCGGTCCTTATGGATATTTCTGGTTTCAGGTAGATACCATTGAGAAGAACAATAAGTCAGAAGCAAGTGGAGAACTTCCATTATTGAAAACGGATATTTCGTGGGAACGACTTTTTGATAATTATAATGAAGTACGTGTATTGGAGCGCAAGATTCTTTTGCCCTTCATGAAGAAGTGTCGTTGGTTTGGAGGTAAAGCAAAAGTGGTAAGTAAGGTCGGACTTCATCTTACTATTCCGTTAAAGATTGATCGCGAAACTCATTTCCTTGCGATCATAGAAGTAAATTACGTTCAGCGTTTGCCTGAGTTTTATTTCTTGCCGTTAACTTTTGTTCCTTCTGATAGTTTACTTGAGCGAGTAGAATATACCGTACAAAGTGTTGTGTGTCGTGGAGAGATTCAGGGAAAAGCTGGCTTTATCATGGACAGCAGTTACGATAAAACTTTCCGTGATTTCTTGTTCACCAGCATGGAGAATGAGACAAAGGTAAAAGATGATACTGGGGGTGTGCTTAAATTTAACGCCTCCATGTTTACAAAGATTGATGTGTCCAAAGGAGTGGATTCAAAAATTCTTAAAGCCGATCAAAGTAACACGGCTATCATTTACAACGATAAGTATTTCTTTAAATTCTATCGCAAAATTGAAAAGGAGATTAATCCTGATTTAGAGATTGTGAGATTCTTATCAGAGAATACTACCTTCCAAAATTCACCGAAGTATGCAGGCAGTGTTGAATACCTGGATAATGAAGGGAATACAATTGTCTTTGGGTTGATGCAGGAGAAAGTAGAGAATCAAGGTGAAGCCTGGGGTATGGCGGTTGATTCTATTGGGCGTTTTTATGAACGCGTAATCACAAAAGCAAAGACAGTTAAGCTTCCAAAGATGCTGAATGCTGCTGCTATTAAATTTGAAGAAGCACCTGATGTTATTCAGGAATTTATCGGAAGAGGATTTTACGAACGTGTTGTCAGACTTGGACAACGCACAGCAGAAATGCACATGGCATTAGCATCTGATGCATCGAATCCTGCTTTTACTCCTGAAAAATATACAGCCAATTATCAACGGTCAATGTATTCTTCTTTGCGCAAATTACTTCGCGACAGATTTGCTATGCTTGAAAGTCATTTATCAAAGCTAGATGGACCAACAAAAGAACTTGCTAAGAAAGTACTCGACATGGAAGATGCCATCCTGGAATCATTCACGGAAGTGTATCAAATTAAAGTCAATGCATTGAAAACGCGTGTGCATGGTGATTACCATCTGGGCCAGGTTTTGTTTACTGGAAAGGATTTTGTGATCATTGACTTCGAAGGTGAACCTGGTTTTTCTTTTAGTGAAAGAAGATTAAAGAAAAATCCGTTGAAGGATGTTGCCGGTATGATGCGTTCATTCCACTATGCAGCATTCGGAAAAATACTATTGAATGAAAACTACCGTGACCGCGATCTTGAATTCCTCGAATCATGGGCAGAGCAATGGCAACATTATGTAGGCCGTTTTTATTTAGGAGCTTACATGGAGCGAATAGGTATGGGCACAACACTCAGTCATGAAAATGATGTTCTAATTCGTACATTCTTAATTGAGAAAGCGGTGTATGAATTGGGATACGAATTGAATGGTAGACCGGATTGGGTCAGTATTCCGTTACGTGGAATTCATTATCACGTAAGTCGATACATAATGGAGAAGGAAGAGAAAAAGAAGAAGTAATTTGTAAATGCTCCATTGTGCAGATAAGCAAATTAGTAATGCATAGTTTGCACATTGATCATTGAATCACCGATAATTAACCAGACCATGGCAAAGAAATCAACAAAGTCAACAAAAGGTGATACAGCCTCATTCAGTTTGCTAACTGATTTTGATGTTCATCTTTTTAAGTCAGGGAAACATTTTAAGCTCTATGAAAAGCTTGGAGCACATTACATTGATACAAAAGAACAACGCGGGACTTACTTCGCTGTATGGGCACCTAATGCTAAGGTAATTTCCGTGATTGGAAATTTCAACCATTGGAAAAACGGTGACCATAAATTAAATCCACGTTGGGATGAATCAGGAATATGGGAGGGTTTCTTTTCTGACATTCAACATGGTGAAGCCTATAAGTATGCTATCCAATCAAACACAGGAGAGTACTTAGAGAAGGCAGATCCCTTTGCTACGTTTTGTGAGATGCCGCCACAAACGGCATCGATTGTCTGGAAGCCGAAGTATGATTGGAAAGATGAAGTATGGTTGAATGAACGCAAAAAGTTAATTGGTAAGCCCAAGCCGTATTCTGTTTACGAAGTACATTATGGTTCCTGGCGAAGGAAAGCTGAAGAAGGGGCCCGTTCACTTACGTATCCGGAAATGGCAATCGAATTAGTTCAGTATGTAAAAGACATGGGCTTTACACATATTGAATTTCTTCCGTTGATGGAACATCCGTTTTATGGATCATGGGGTTATCAGCTCACTGGATATTTTGCACCGACAAGTCGCTATGGTAGTCCTGAAGATTTTAAGTATTTGATTGATTGTTTTCATCAAGCTAATATTGGGGTAATCCTTGACTGGGTGCCGTCCCATTTTCCAGGTGATGCTCACGGACTTTATAATTTTGATGGAACAAATCTGTATGAGCATGCCGATCCACGAAAGGGATTTCATCCGGATTGGAAAAGTTACATTTACAACTACGGCCGAAATGAAGTGCGTTCTTTTTTAATCAGTAATGCATTGTTTTGGCTTGATCAATATCACATTGATGGGCTGCGTGTTGATGCCGTGGCTTCGATGTTGTATTTGGATTATTCACGCAAAGCGGGAGAGTGGATACCAAACGAATATGGTGGCAATGAAAATCTGGAAGCGGTTTCATTTTTGAAAGAAATGAATGAAGTGGTTTATGGAGAATTTCCGGATGTCGTTACCATTGCTGAGGAATCAACATCATGGACTGGTGTATCAAAGCCCACTTACCTTGGTGGCCTCGGCTTTGGACAAAAGTGGATGATGGGATGGATGCACGATACCTTGCAATACTTTAAGTACGATTCAATACATCGCAAGTATCACCAGAATGAAATTACCTTTAGTGTAATGTATGCGTTCACTGAAAATTTCATGCTTCCACTTTCGCATGACGAAGTGGTGCATGGAAAAGGTTCATTGCTGGGAAGAATGCCTGGCGATGAGTGGCGCAAGTTTGCAAACCTTCGGTTAATGTATGGTTACATGTTTACTCATCCGGGAACGAAATTATTATTCATGGGTGGAGAATTTGGTCAATCAACAGAGTGGAATCATGAGCGAAGTTTGGATTGGCATTTACTGGATTATGATGTACACAAAGGTGTTCAAAGTATTGTACGTGATTTGAATGCATTTTATAAAGATCAACCAGCCCTGTATAAATATCAATTTGAACAGAGAGGGTTTTCGTGGATTGATTATTCAGATCAGGAGAACAGCATCGTAGCGTATCAGCGTCAGGCCGATACAAAAGAAGATTTACTAATTGTAGTTTGTAATTTCACACCCGAAGTTCGTCAACATTATCGTGTTGGAGTTCCATACCGGGGGCAGTGGAAAGAAGTTTTTAATTCGGATGATTTGAAATATTCTGGAGCGGGAATACTGAATTCTGGTCTGCTCATGACCTCACCCGTAAAATATCATGGAAAAGATTATTCTGTTTCGCTAACGTTGCCGCCTCTTGCAATCACGGTTTTAAAGTTAGAGAAGGAATTAAATGAGTTTGATTTGGATGCGCAAGGGTCTTAGTTAATTGTTAATAGTTAATAGTGAATTGTCGGAAGTTGTAAGTTTATTGTCTTAATTTAAAGTTTGGTAATGTGAAAAGTAGTTAACACTATTACCATTAACTATTAACTGATAACGATTAACTTTCAAACGATTGGAAAAGTACATCTGCATACATGGTCATTTCTACCAGCCACCCCGCGAGAACGCCTGGCTCGAAGTAATAGAAGTACAAGACTCAGCACATCCCTATCATGATTGGAATGAGCGTATTACTGCGGAATGTTACGCGCCCAATACAGCATCCCGAATTTTAAATGAGAAAGGTGTTATTAAAAACATCACTAACAATTATTCAAAAATAAGTTTCAACTATGGACCAACATTGTTGTCATGGTTGGAGACGAGTGATCCAGAGACCTATCGGGAAATTCTTGAGGCGGATCGTGATAGCGTAAAGTATTTTAATGGGCATGGATCTGCCATCGCGCAGGTTTATAATCATATCATTTTGCCGTTGGCAAATGCGCGGGATAAAGAGACGCAAATCATCTGGGGAATTCGTGATTTCGAACAGCGGTTCAGCAGAAAGCCAGAAGGCATGTGGCTCGCTGAAACAGCAGTTGATACAGAGTCGCTCGAATTGTTAGCGAAACACGACATCAAGTTTACCATACTCGCCCCGCGTCAGGCAAGAGCGATTCGTAAAGTAGGGGATGACGCATGGACATCTGTTTCGACAGAGAGCGTGGACACCAAGCGTCCATACCTTTGTAAATTACCCTCCGGAAAAAGTATTACGCTTTATTTCTATGATGGCAGTGTTGCTCAGGGTGTTGCGTTTGATGGATTGTTAAATGATGGAAGGAAATTTGCCGACCACCTGATGAATAAGTTTGATAATCGTACTGATGAAACGCAACTCGTGCACATTGCAACAGATGGTGAAACATACGGACATCATCACAAGCACGGTGAAATGGCTTTGGCGTATTGTATTGATTATATTGAACGGAATAAGCATTCGCACCTGACCAACTACGCAGAGTTCACTGCAAAATTCCCTGCAACATATGAAGCGCAAATACATGAGAGTAGTTCGTGGAGTTGTGTGCATGGCGTTGAGCGATGGAGAAGTAATTGTGGATGTAATTCAGGAGGTAATCCATGGCATCAAAGATGGCGTGGCCCGCTCAGAGAAGCACTGGATTGGTTGCGCGATGAATTAATCACCATTTTTGAAAAGCAGGCCAATGGACTTTTGCGAGATGCATGGAAAGCTCGTGATGAATATATCAATGTTATTTTAAATCGGAACGATGATACAATCCGTAAATTTTTAGGTGAGCATTGTTTGAAGAGCGTGGAGCAGAATCATGTTCTTCGTTTGATGGAGGTTCAACGAAATGCATTGTTGATGTATACCAGTTGTGGCTGGTTCTTCGATGAAATATCAGGAATTGAAACTACACAAATTATGCAATATGCTTGCCGTGCAATGCAATTGGTAAGTCAGGTAAGCGATGCTAATCTGGAGGAAGAATTCATGTCGCGGTTGGAAGATGCGCCCAGTAACGTAGCTTCATTAGGAAACGGAAAGGTGGTATACGATCGGTATGTACTGCCTTCTAAAACAAATTTACAGCGCGTAGGGATGCACTATGCTGTGGCCTCTATATTCGAAGAAGATCCTGAATCATTTCCTGTTTTTAACTATACCACACAGAATGAAGTATTTGTTCGCAAAGAAGCGGGCCAGCAGAAGTTGGTGTTGGGTGTAACGAAAGTAAGATCGAATGTAACTCGATCGGAAAAGAAATTTGCGTTTGCTGTAATCTACATGGGACAGCATAATATCATCGGCAATATTTCCATTGACATGGAAGGCGAAAGATTTGCCAGTATGCAGGTTCGGATGACAACAGCGTTTGATGAAGGCAGACTGGGTGATGTAATCGGATTGATGCAAACCTACTTTGGCCCGGAGAAGTACACTATTTGGCAACTCTTTCAGGACGAGAAGAGAAAGGTATTCAATCTCATTACACAGCAAAGCATGGCTGACCTGGAAGATTCTCTTCGTAGAATTTATAATCGTGATTATCCTCTGGTGAATGCACTCGCGAACAATGGTGCACCGATTCCAAATGCTTACCGTACTACGTTTGATTACATTCTAAATGCTGATTTGCTTCGTTGCTTCCAGACAGAGAAAATTAATATCAGACAAGTAGAACGCATCATGAACGAATTGGAAAAATGGGATTTGAAAATTGACGATATTGGAAAGGTAGAGCGGCTTGCAGGAGAAAGTGTATTTAAAGAACTAAAGCGCATTAAAGCGGAAGGCGATATAGCCAGGAGACTGGAGCGATTGAATAGATTATTTCCATTGTTGCGAAAGTTCGATCTTACACCGAACCTTTATATGACCCAAAATCTTTATTTCGAAATCTCCACTCAAAAAGGAAAACACGATGGACGTTCGGAAGAATGGATAAAACAATTTACGATACTCGGAGATAATTTGGGAGTGAAGGTGGAGTGATAATGTTAATTGCATCATCATGAAGAAACTCTGGAAGTATCTCCAGCAACATGTTCAAGAGGATTTTAATTTCGTGTTGTACGGAGCTGTGTTTCTATTTCTGGCCACTGCACTTTATTTTAATTACAAGTTCGATTTTCTGGATAGTGTTGTTAATGTTCAGTCTGACAGAACAAAGCCATTTTGTTATTTACTAATCTTTTCATGTGGGTACTACTTCACACTGCTTTTGTATTCATTCTTTACGAAGCAATGGGATTTCTGGAAAGTAAAACCATTTTGGATGAAGAGTATGCTTGTCCTGGTTGCACTAAGTATTGATAGTAGTGTTCCATTTCTAAGTAGAACAATTAATGCATTAGCAAATCCTGAGATTCAATTTTGGTTGTACAAGGTTAGCCTAAACTTGTTGAGCTTCTTTACGGTCATGTTACCGTTGCTTGTTTATTATTTTCTCAATGATAGAAACGAAAAACATGTTTATGGATTGAATGCCAAGCAGTTTGATACAAAGCCTTACTTTATCATGTTGCTGATTATGATGCCCTTAATTATTGGTGCTTCATTTCATGTCAGCTTCCAAAATCAGTATCCAATGTATAAGAGTTCATCAGCCCATGTGTTTTTGAATGTACCCGAATGGGTAACAATGTTGTGTTATGAGTTTGCCTATGGATTTGACTTTATAAGCGTTGAGTTTTTATTTAGAGGATTCATGGTAATCGGCATGATGAATATACTCGGAAGAAAAGCGGTGATGGCAATGGCGGTAACGTATTGCTTTCTTCATCTTGGAAAGCCAGTAGGTGAGGCCATGAGTTCTATTTTTGGTGGCTACATTTTAGGCGTCATTGCGTACGAAACAAAAAGCGTTTGGGGAGGTATCATTGTACATGTTGGTATTGCTTGGATGATGGAGCTTTTTGCTTTTATTGGCAAATGAATGGGTGCTTAACAAATGGCAAGACTAGCTACTTAATATTTCGTTCCGATGGAACTATACAACGCGGACATTTTTTTTGCTACCAATATCCTGCCTCTACGAGGCATTTAAGTCCCAGAGGGACGATATGTCGGTAGAAAAATAATTTATTGCAACTAAGACCCGATAGGGGCGGAATATTTAAACGTATTAATTTACTAAGCATCCATTTAACTCGTTAGGAAACAAACCATGGATGTTTATCGCACAGAAGTTAGTTTGTGCCGTTGCGCGGAGTGGCAAATTTTACGCATTATTGGATAAGCAGGCCGCTCAAAGAAAAACTCATGACCACTATCCTGCTTTTGGCAGGATAGTGGTCATGAGTTAAATGAATTTCAAAACGCATTACCGCCATTGGTGGTAATGCGTTTTGAAATTTTAAATGCACGCCTGCGATTTAACTATGAAATACAATTGACAACCCGTGCATCCGTAATGAAAGTGGACCGGAGCCAGCTTTCTTCGTTCGATATTTTACTCTCAAACTATTCCTCAATTCTCCTTCCTTAAATACACATTACCATACTTAGATTCAAAATCGTAGCGAGGCCCCGTACCTGGTTTAGCTGAAACATAAGTATGAAAGTTCTCCATCTTGCTTTGATCACCTCCGAATTTAATATCAAGGTTGCTATAAATCTCTCCGTAGTTGGTTTCAGCTATTAATTCACCCATTGTTTTTTCAGACAATGCTGCATCAACGCCACCATAGGTAGCATCAACCATAAGCGGACCTATGAAGTTTTTAATCTCAACCATTCCATAAACTGATTCTATTTTTGTTTCTGTATTGCGAGGCACTTTGATTTCGATCTTAATATCCATGTCAATGCCATTCGACATCATATTGAAGGATGACTTTCCATTTTCTTCCTGATATTTTTTCAGTTCTTCTTTATTTTTAAAAACTACTTTTTGAGACCCGTCTACAATGGTGATGCGGTGTGGCAGATCCTTCATGTTTTTAATTTCATTTTTTATTTTGATGATATTGCCTGAAGTGGATGTTTGCAATTCAAAAGCATCATCGTTCTCACCGTTATTAATGCTTACACTTCCCTGGATTGAAATCTCATTTTTATCCCACGTACTGACTTTAATAAGTTCAGGATAATCAAAATGGATTACAATCTTTTGACCAGCTTGTACAGGGATTGTTTTGTTCAGTGCAGTTTGCGCCAGTACAATCTGCGACACGAAGAATGCAGATATGAATAATATTGTCTTCATAATTTATTAAGTTGAGAGTGTTAGTTCACATCGGATACTCACTACGACTAAAGTGTTTCAAGTGTAGTGAATATCCGGAGGTAGTACTGAACTATTTCTTTCTGAGATAAACATTGTTGTGTGTAGAGGATAGTGTGATGTCCAATCCACCACCATTGATCTTTCCGCTTACATTATCGCTGCTAACCTTTATCATGTTGCTACTGGTGCTTTTCTCTATTTCAATTTTGAAATCAGGATCCATAAAAATTTCGCCATAGACCGTTCCTAATTTTAAATTGGCTTTTGTTCCAACAGGTAGAGCGATGTCCACATGCCCATGAACTGATACAATTGATATTGGGTTTTTCATGCTGGCGTTAAGCGATCCTTCAATATCACCATGAACTGTTTTAACCGTCATAGGACCAGTAACATTATTGAGCTTTACATCATTGTGTACGGTAGAGACTTCAATTTCACCTTCTACATTATTAAACTCAACATCATCACCATAAGGGGAGGAGTGTGAATACGAAACGATTACACCTTTTGGAACTTTGATAACGATTTCCGGTCCATCCATTTTCTTCAGCTGTTGCACTTCAATTATTCCCCCCTTGTCAATTACAGAAAGCCCCATGCCGGTATTGTCTTCCAAACCAAGACTGCTCACTGCCCGAAGACCTTTTGCGCGTTCATCTTTTTCACGATCGTGGTTTTTTGAAGTAAACACAATTTCATTTCCACTGTATCCTTCAATCATAATATGGTTGACTTCCTTGATCTCCAATCGGCCAGTGCTCTTTGCTATTTTAAACTCCTGTGCCTGCACTGCGATTGTAATGATGAGTGCGAGTGCTATTATAATTCCCTTTTTCATATTCGTTGCTATTTTTTTTAGTTTACCAGATTGATATTCGTTGTTACTATTAGTGTGATTTCGTGTGTTAAACGAGTTGATGAAGTGCTGCATGTGCTTCATCTTTTACAGCAGGTAATTCTTCTTCATCGGTGGTGATGCGTTGTAATTCCCTTACGATTTCCTTTTCCTTCATTTCTGCCAAAAGGCGGATCAGTGCAATTTGTACGATTGGATCTTTTTGCGTGGCCATGGAAGCAATCAGTGTCTTGCGAACATGATCCTGATGATAGAATTTCCGCAGGGCATCGAGTGCTGCCAGACGCACATTGGAATTTTCATCTTCATTCATGGCTTTTACCAATGCCCTAACAATTTCGTCATCGGTGCGCTCCATTTTATATGCTACGTTCGCGCCAAGCACTCGTTGACTAGCCGACTGTTGGTTATCCAGCATGGCCATCAACATTAACTTGGTTTCCTTTACTTCTTTTTGCATTGCTTTTAACTCGGCCTGTTGCTTTGCATACTCATTGCTGATTGTGAAAACTACACCACCACCCACAATCAAAAGCGCTACGGCAGCAGCAACGCGATAGAATGATGGCTGAAAGAAAATCGTTTTCGTTTCTTTAACCGGTTTTGATTCTGATTTCAGAAATGAATCGAAATCAGCTTTCAGTTTTGCAGAAGGTTGAAGTGTCGAGGATTGGTTCATCAATTGCATTACTTCCTTGAGCTGATCATAGAGCTTGTAAGTTTTTTCATTGATCAACAGTTCTTTCTCCACCAAGAGCCTGTCTGCTTCCGTTAGTTTGCCATCGATGTAATCAATCAGCAAGTCTTCTATTTTTCCCTTTTCCATAAACTTCATCTTTAGATTTTCTCTAACTCAAAATAATGCTCACGCAATTTTGTTATTGCCCGGTGTACCTTTACTTTGATGTTGGCCACAGTCGTTTCCATAATGACTGCTACCTCTTCATACTTTAGTTGCTGAAACCGAGTGAGTACCAATACCTCCCGTTGCTCATCATCCAGCATGGCCAGTGATCTGTGAAGTATTTCTTCGCGTTCATCCTGATCCATGGTTTCATCTCTATCGGCAACTACATCTCTCACTTTTTCAACATCAATGAAATTTGACGACTTACTTTTATTGGCCTGGTAATGATCTGAAAACACATTGCGCGATATCTGATAAATCCAAGATTGAAATCGTTGCCCATGCCGATAGCTTGTTCTGTATTTGATCAGGCGCATAAAAACGTTTTGGGTAAGGTCTTCAGCCACATCCCGATCCATTGTCATGCGCGCCAAAAAATTAAAAATGCGCTTGTGATATCGATCAAAAAGCAATGACATCTGTTGCAGGTCACCGTCCTTTACGGCCTCCATTATGGCTTCGTCTGTCATTAAATCAATGCTTTTTATCACGTTTCGGATTAGTTACCGGAAGGTAATGGAAAGGTTACAAAAGATTGTGAAATTGGTTAATCGTTATCCGTTAATGGTTAATCGTTAATTGAACCTCGTTTGAAGAAATTTACCTTTTGAAGTTCGGAAGGGTCAGTTTGAATTTTATAGCAGAGATGCGGATGATGAAAATGAGGGAGCCGGATATGATCAGATTGATGTTGCGATCTACTCCAAACTGATGAAGAATAAGGTATAGGATCGCACCGGTGAGACATGCGGTAGCATAAATCTCTTTGCGAAATAATACTGGTGTTTCATTAATAAGTGTATCCCTGATAACGCCACCCATTACAGCACTGAACATACCCATAATGGCCGCTACCTCTGGTCGAAAGCCTAGCGAAAGGGATTTCTCAACTCCCAATACAGTAAAGAACGAAATACCGAGCGTATCGAAAAGTATAAAGGTCCTTCGCATCTGGATAAGGTATTTAAAAAATACGTAGGCTATAATGACCCCGATGAAAATGGCGTATAGAAAATTGATATCACTAACCCAAACCAGTGGATAGCTTCCTAAAATCATGTCGCGCAATGAACCCCCTCCAATGGCAGTTACAAAACCCATAAAACTTGCTCCAAACAAATCATCGTGCTTATCGCGAACGGCAAGTGCCCCAGATATAGCGAAAAAGAAAGTACCAAGAATTTCTAAGATGTATTGTAATTCGGGCATGAGCCAAAGATAGGTTTTGTGTTATTAAAAAATGCGATCAAAATTGACTTCCCCATCAAAAAGTACGATCCTTAGATAATGATAATAATGATGTGCAGTATTCAAACATAAATCGGGTGATTTACCTATCTCTTTATCTTCCCACTGTCCGTCATTTCAATATGCTCAACAATGTTGATTTTGTGTGGTACTTTAAAACTAGATAGTCTTTGATGACAATATTTAAGTAATTCATCTTCCTGAAAAGTAGATTTGTTTTCAAGAATTAAATCGGCAACAACCACTTCACCCAACAAAGCATGCAATTGTCCGTAAACCTTTGATTGCACAATGCCGTGATACGTATTTATAACTTCCTCAACCTCGGTAGGAAATACCTTATTACCCGACACATTGATTACGATTTTCTTCCTGCCTTTTATTTCGATAAGTCCATCGACTGATCGTGTAGCATAATCTCCGGTAAGGAACCATCCGTTCTTCAGTACATCTTTTCGCAATGTTAACGGACTCAAATATCCATCGAACATACCAGGACCTTTTATAGCAAGTTGTCCGGTTTCGCCAGAAGGTAATGGATTCAAGTCCTCGCTAAGTATGGAAACTTCATACGCGGGTAAACTATAACCAACCGCTTCAGGATGTTCTTCAGATCGGTCTGTATTGATGATGGGCAAGCCCACTTCAATTATTCCGAAAGCCTGCATAACCGGTAAACCATATTTCGCTTTGAACACATTGCATATCGTTGGACTGATGCTGGTGGTAGTGGATATGATTCGCTTTATTGATGGGATGGAAGCGTCTTTCGAATAGGTAGCCAATAACTTTATATGCATGGGCGATGCATACAGGAGTGTTGCCTTTTTCGTTTGAATGTTTTCTATAATATTTTCCGCCAGGAAATCGTGACAGATAATAATGCCAACACCATAGCGAACATATAACATGATTGAAACAATGAAATGATAAGCCATGGGCAATACCCAAACCACTTGATCAGCTTCATTTAATTTCAATCCTTCATTAGCCGCTTCAATTCTTTCGATGACGGATTGATGAGATAACACCACGCACTTTGCTTCACCTGTTGTTCCGGAAGTAAAACGCATCACGGCCGGATGTTCAATAAAGGTTACTGTTTTTTCTTCCAAAGGAAGAGTTGTGAAACCCAGAAACAAGGGATTATCAAAGACAGTTAGTTCTTTGATTGATTTTTTTTCATTGATGTACAAATCAAAACGATCGGAGAGGAGGTAATGCAGTTTTGCTTCTCTCGTGGCTATATTAATCTCATCCGGTTTTTGTTGAGGTGAAATCGGCATTACTACTGCACCACATCCTATTCCGGCATAAAGGCCAATTAAAAAGTAACGATTATTTTTGATCAACAATCCAATTCCATGTCCTGACTTTATTCCAAGATCGATTAAATTATTTTTTAGTTGTTCAGTTTGATTAAAGAGTTCAGAAAAAGTGATTGATCCATACTCATCCATGATGGCAATTATATCCGGCCATTTGACGGAGGCGGCTACTAATGTTTGATAAGCATTTACCTCAGGCAATGTGGAGTTCATGGTATAAGGTATTTACAATTTCACTTTGATGACTTTGGTCTTTGCTGCACGCTAATTTTCCTGCTGCGTATCCGGTTTGGAGCCCGGTGCCCATGACGCGTGCACTGGCAATGGCACGTGAAGAAGCGGAGATATTTTTACCGGCAAAAGACAAATTGGAAACTTCTTCGGAAATCAAGCAGTTAGCGGGAATATCATAGCCAGTATCCGTTTCAAAATACTCTAAATTTAATTTGCCATCATTCGTCCATTCTTCAATGGGCCATGCTCCAATGGCAATACCTGTTTTTGATTTTTTGCATTGCAATACATCGTCTTCTGTTAGTATGTATTTTCCTTTTGATCGTTGCTCTACCCGAATCCCCAGCGATGGGAAGATGTATTCAATGGAAGCATTTTCGAAACTTAATAATTGTTGTTGGAGATGCGGAAAAATTTGATGGATGGATTGATGCGCTTTTGCTTGAATTGCTTTATTTTTTTCAATCGAATCGGTAACGGTTTCACCTAAAGTAATTTTAAGATCAACTGAGTGATTGCGTAATGAGCCCGGTACAGCGCTTAATGAAAGGTAATTTTCCGGCCAGTTATTTTCTTTGATCTCTTGCATCATCATCCGCTTTATGCTCATGTTCAAGGTAAACTCATTATCAATTTCAATATTTTGAACACGAAAAATCTGAGAGGCCGCTTGATAACTTTTCTCCTGAATTAAACTGACTTTGGCTAATTGTGAGACTATTCCATTCCCGCTACAATCAATAATGGAGTTTAGTTTAATATTGATTTGCTGCGTTGGAGTTTGAAGGGTTATATCTTGAATTTCATTTTCAATCCGGTTCACACCTACCAACTCTGTGTTCGTTAAAACAGTCACACCATTTTCTTCTAACTTTGTTTTCATGAGTTGTTGCAGCGCAGTCCATTCATACGGAATGATGTACAATCCTTCATGATATAAGGTAGGTTTTGCAACCGGACAAATTAACTGTAGCTCTGATAGAAAATCATGGCAAAATGAATATCCAACGGGTTTCGGTTGTCCCGAGAAGGAGCGGAGAAACGAACCGCAGATCGTACCTACATTTGTTTGCGTTGAATCACCTCCAATGGAGTTACTCTTTTCAATCATTAAAACAGACTTACCTTCTTTGGCAGCGGCAAGGGATGCAGCAAATCCGCTTATACCACTACCGACAATCACTATATCTGTTTTCTCTTGAATCATGAATCGATCGAGTCAAATTCTTTTCCAAACACTAACTCGTAACGAATTTGTTTTTCAATCGTGTTCATATCTTCTTCTGAAAGCACTTCTTCGAAATACATGATCATAAGATGAAGCCGATTTTCGAACCGCATGAATGCAAAGGTAAGACCGGGTGGATAAATATTGGACGGAAAATTCCAGGCGTCCTTAATTTTGTGATTATTAAATTCCAGAAAATCACTTGGATGATCTGCCGCGACTGTAAACAGAAAACTGGCGAGCGATCCACCCTTCGGTCCTTTAATCCAAAAATAGTAAAGTGGAGATGGTGTTCTTCGAAGGAAGCGCATTAATATATCGTAGTCACGCGACATATTGGTTTTGATCTGATCAACCATTTGCTGATTGATGCTGCTCACCGTTTCTTTTAAGGATGCCAGTAGCTTTTCTTTTATCCGATAGAAAATGAAGGAAAGGTGATTACCTAACAACGGGCCGAGTGCGCCTTTCTTTCTTTGGTCGCGAGGCACCGGTATCCAAAAATCGTGAATAGGTATTTTCTTTTCCATCAGAAGTGTTCGTACGCTACGAGCAGCACACGCTAAGTATAAAGCACTTCTTCCAAACTGTGCTCCAAGAAGTGGTCCTACCTTGTCAAGTTGATTGGTTTCTTCTTGCGTGAAGCGAATGATTCTTACTTTCTGATTGGTGTTTATATTCTTTTTTTTTGAAAGATAGATTCCCGACAATGGTTTTCTAGAGATCCGATCTATAAAAAATTTGGCACGTGTGGCGTTTACTAAATCTGACCACTTCAACTTCTCACCCTTTGTATTATCGTGAAGCTGCAATTGGTTTTCTGGAGTTCCATTGGCAAGTTGTTTCATCAATAAAATGGCGCCATACCCATCCATCAGTAAATGATGCCAGGAAAAAATGAGTGTGGAATCTCCTGAGGAACGAATCAAAATATCAAATGAAAACAAAGGAGGCTTGTCACCTGAAATTTTTCTATTGACTATTTCTTCTGTAATGAGTGAATCAGTGTTCGTAACGGTGATGGGTATTTCGCTGCCAGTTTCATTTTCTTTCCATGTTGGAATAGAAAGCGGATATTTTTTTTGCGCAGTCAGATGAGCTAAACGCAGCAGGTTGTGATTTGCGCTGATATTCTTTCGGAATTGCTCTACGTCAAGTTGTCCTTCCAGTTCTAACAAATACCGGCATGTGTTATTAGAGGCATCAACACGCCTGATGTGCTGTTTTTCCAATGCCAGCATAAAGCAGTCAGCCGGAGTGAGCAGGATCTTATTTAGTTCAGGATCGTTCATTTCGGGTTGGCGTATTGCACCGCGCAATTTGCCAATGTATTTGCCGAGATAAAATTTTCAGGCACAAGTTCTTTCTCAGGGAGCGTGATTTTGAACTTACGCTCCAGAAACAAAACCAATTCAATGATTGCCAATGAGTCAATTCCAATTTTCGCCAACGAGGTATCGGGTTGAACCTGAATGCTTTTATCCACAATGTTGCTCTCAATATAGCGACAAAGCTCCTGCGCGAGGCCTTCTGATTTCAGATTATCCATTGCTTACTTTGTTATACGAGGTTACTACCTGTGCCATGTATGTTTTGAGGCTAATTACGGCTCTGCATTTTGGCAAAAAAAAGTTACTTTTGAAACCATTTTTAGGCTTCAATCGGTATAAATTTTATGTTTGCTGTTCGATCAGAGTTAACCACTTTAGCAATTTCATCAGGATCCGAGTGTACTCATCATTTGTCTTACCAAAGGTATGAGGTGTTGCATACCACCATTTCAATGTTAATTGAAGGAGATTTAATTAAATGAAGAATTGCGCAGTTATTGGTTCGGGAATAGCTGGCATTGCATCTGCCATCCGCATTGCAGCAATGGGGCTCAAGGTTGATGTTTTTGAAGCGAACGATTATCCTGGGGGGAAGCTTCGGGAACAAAGAGCAGATGGTTTTCGATTTGATATGGGACCATCAGTTTTTACGATGCCTCACTTGATTGATGAGCTCTTTACATTATGCGGTAAAAACCCACGTGATTATTTTAGCTACACACGCCTCCCGACTTCGTTTAAGTATGTTTTCGAAGACGGAACACAGATTAATGCCTATGGCAATGAAGATCTTTTAGCGAAAGAGATCGCATTAAAAACAAAGGATTCAGAAGAGAGTTTTCGAAAATACCTAAGGGATATTTCTGCTAAGTATGAAATTACCAAGGAGGTATTCATTGAAAATTCACTGCACATCTTAAAGAATTATTTTACTGAACGGGTATTTAAGGGCTTACTTAACTTTCATAAAATCGGAGCGTTCGAATCGATGGATCAGGCGAACAGGCGATTTTTTAAAGATCCGAATTTAGTACAGTTGTTTAATCACTATGCGTTTTATGTGGGCTCCAATCCCATGGTTGCGCCCGCTACGTTGAATATGATTCAGCATTTAGTGATTGACAAGGGAACATACATACCGGATCGGGGAATGTATTCTCTTGTGCAAGCTTTAGTAAAATTGGCGGAAGAGATTGGCGTAACATTTCACTATAACACAAAAGTTGAGGAGATTATTGTAAAGGAGGGTCGTGCCACAGGTATTCGCATTGGAGCAGATAGAATTTTACTTTATGACAGAATTGTAAACAACATGGATGTTTACCATGCATACAATCGTCTGCTTCCAAATGAAAAAAAACCAAAACGAATTTTAAGTCAGCCCAAATCAAGTTCAATATTGGGATTCTATTGGAGTGTTAAGGGACAACACAGGCAATTGGGTGTTCATAATATGTTATTCTCCAAAGATGAACATGCGGAGTATAAAGCGGTTTTTGAGACTGGGACTATCTGCGATGATCCATCTGTTTATATAAGCGTGACCTCAAAACATGTAAAAGATGATGCACCAGCAGGATGTGAGAATTGGTTTGTTATTGTTATAGCACCAAACGATATGGGGCAAACCTGGGATGAATTAGTTGCAAAAACGAAGGTAAACGTTTTGGCTAAAGTAAAGAGACTACTTGGTATCACTCCGGAAATTGAACATGAGTTTGTGCTTACACCGACCATGATCAAAGAAAATTATTCCAGTGCTTTCGGTGCTGTATTTGGAAACAGTTCGAACAGTAAGTTCGCAGCGTTTTTACGGCACTCAAACAAGAGTAAGGTTAAAGGATTATATTTTGTGGGAGGGAGTGTGCATCCGGGAGCAGGCATTCCTATGTGTTTAAATTCAGCCAAGATCATGGCTAAAATGTTTCACTGATCTGTGAGATGAACTTAAAAGCTTAATTAAGATTTCGCTTCTTCAAATTTCGGGTATAGGCTCGGGCTTCACGATAATACTTCAGGGGTACAACCAACATCCCAAAACATTCCGTGTTCGATTTATCTAACTGCTTGTGATGAACCTTGTGCCCCTTGCGTAACGCAATGAGCCACGGATTATCTGTCTGGTTAAAAATTTTAAATCGTTGATGAATTAATCCGTCATGTACCAGTACATAACAAATTCCATATAAGGTAATGCCAATGCCGATGTAAAAGTGAAATACCAGGGACCAAGCAACGACAATGCTACCATCCTTTCACAAGTATTGACCCACCCAAGCAATGTAAGTGGTACATACAACTTCGATCTTGCACTCGGTTATTTCTCAGGGGACATCAACATGGACGGCAAAGTGAAATATCAAGGTACGGGTAATGATCCAGCTTTCATTTTTGCCAACATCATTACCAACTACACCTTGAACCTGATGGATTTGTATAACTACGATCTGTTCATTGAGCAACTTCCATAAGATCATATCAATCACATAACCATGGTCGGCAGCGCATACGCTGCCGACCCTTTTTTGAATCTGCATGACAATTCAAAAAT
>DAIQPD010000215.1:0-6995 GCA_036787535.1 Chryseolinea sp. | reverse complement strand
CCTACATTCGTAAAAAAGCACCGGAAGGTTCGCCCAATGTATTGATTGTTCTTTATGATGACACCGGTCTTGCGGCCTGGTCGCCATATGGAGGACGAATAAACATGCCCACCATGGATAAACTGGCAGCCGAAGGACTTACCTATACGCAGTGGCACACCGTTGCGCTTTGTTCGCCCACGCGTTCTTGTATCAACACAGGTCGTAACCATAACCTGAATGGCATGGGAGCGATTACGGAAGGTGCCAATGGATTTCCGGGATATAGTTGTCAGCTGCCTCCACAGACTGCTACCATGGCACAGATATTAAATGATAATGGCTGGAGTACATTTTGGTTAGGAAAAGATCATAATGTTCCGGAAACGGATCTTTCGGCAGGTGCCAATAAAAGTCAGTGGCCATTGCAACAAGGATACGATCGGTTTTATGGTTTCATTGGGGGAGAAACCAATCAGTGGTATCCAGACCTTACCGAAGACAATCATGCTATTGAACAACCTTACAGTCCTGAAGAAGGGTATCATCTTTCAAAAGATCTTGCCGATCAGGCCATCAAGATGATCAGCGATCAAAAATCTGCAAACCCTTCCAAGCCGTGGTTTATGTGGTACAATCCGGGAGCCAACCATGCACCACATCAGGCACCGAAAGATTACATCACAAAATACAAAGGCAAGTTTGACGATGGTTATGATGCCTATAGAAAATGGGTACTGCCACGCATGATTGAAAAGGGTATCCTACCAAAGGATACTAAACTAACAGAATTTAATCCGATGTCTGAAGACCAGGCAGCTCCTGGAGATCTTGTTCGTGATTGGGATTCACTCACTGCTGATGAAAAGAAATTATTCTCCCGTTTATGTGAAGTGTATGCTGCGTTCTCGGAGTATACCGATGTGCAAATCGGCAGAGTTATCGATCACCTAAAAGCTTCGGGGCAGTATGATAATACAGTTATTGTATATGCAGCTGATAACGGAGCTTCCGGAGAAGGAAGTCCAAGTGGTTCAGTGAATGAAAATAAATTCTTCAATGGTTATCCGGATGAGTTATCTGAAAACATGAAGTTGATTGATGAGTTGGGCGGACCCAATACCTATGAACACTATCCAACGGGCTGGGCTGCAGCTTTTTCTACTCCGTTTAAAATGTTTAAGCGTTATGCAAATTACTCGGGCGGTACAGCCGATCCATTGGTGATTACTTGGCCAAAAGGTATTAAGGCGCGTGGTGAAGTACGTAACCAGTATCATCATGCCGTGGATATTGTACCAACCATTCTTGAAATCTGCGGACTTGAAATGCCAAAGGTGTACAGAGGCGTTGAGCAATATCCTTTATCAGGCGTTTCCATGAAATATACTTTCGATGCGAAGCCCGATGACCCTACACAAAAACATGTTCAATATTACACCATGCTCGGTACGCGCGCGATCTGGCAGGATGGGTGGAAAGCAGTTGCTGTGCATGCACCACTAACCGATAAAGGTAATTTCGATAAGGACGTATGGGAATTGTATCATACCGATGTTGACCGCGCGGAATCAAATGACCTTGCGAAAGAGCATCCTGAAAAGTTAGAAGCCTTGAAAAAATTGTATGATGAAGAGGCAAAGAGAAACCAGGCCTATCCATTGGATGATCGTACAGCAACACAAATTCTGACCCTTGAACGTCCGGAGGAGGAAGCAAAAACGGATCACTATACCTATTATCCTCACACCAGTTCAGTGCCTGAAGCGGTAGCGGTTAATGTGAGAGGTAAATCTTTTAAGATCATATCCAATGTTGAAATTACGAATGCCAATGCCTCGGGAGTAATTTTTGCGCACGGCTCGCGCTTTGGTGGTCATAGCTTATTCATCAAGGATCATAAACTGTATTACGTCTACAATTTTCTCGGCATCACCCAACAACAATTTGTATCGGGCGCACTTAAACCGGGTAAGTATACATTCGGTATGGAGTTCACTAAAGAGAAAGCCGGTGAGCACAACGAATCAATCGGTACAGCCAAACTGTATGTAAACGATAAAGAAGTTGCAACAGGAACCATGACTGCACAGGTTGGAAAATTCACACTCGTTGGTGATGGCTTATGTGTTGGGTATGATAGTGGTGATCCGGTAAGTAAGTTATATACTTCAACCACCAGTGAATTCAAAGGTGGAACTATTGCTTTCGTAAAAGTGAGCACTGGAACTGAACAGTATCTTGACTTGGAAAAGGAAGCTGCACGCATGATAAGAGATTAACATGGTGTATTCATTATAATTCAAAAATAACGGTCATAAAAAATGTGACCGTTATTTTTTTCGAAAGTTTCCTGATTGATATAACTATAATTTAATGTTATGAAGCATCTAAAGTTCTCTGCTCTATTACTGAGTTTATTCATATCGCGAATAACCAACGCGCAATCACCTCCGGAAGAAACTCAATTTACCATTTATGGTTTCGGTCGAGCCAGTTTTGTTTGGGACGATCAGAATCTTGGCCGCACTGATCTTTTTGTGCCTGCCAATATTAATGTAGGGGCAACTAAAAACCCCAGTTTCTTTATTGGTGCCAAACAAACGCGCATTGGGTTTGATGTTAAACATACACTAGCAGGGGAAACACTTTCTATAAAAATCGAAGGGGATTTTCACAACGATGCCAGTGATGCCAATGGACTTTTCCGTATGCGCCATGCGTATGCAAATTATAAATTTGTATTGGTGGGCATGACCTGGAGTAACTTTTTTGATGAAGAGGTAAACCCTACCACGGTTGATTTTGAGGGACCCAACAGTTCCACTCTTTCCCGTACTCCCCAAATTCGTTTCTCTACCTATAAATCCAAGAATGTTTTCTCAATCTCTCTTGAAAATCCAATTGAGAATATTACTGTAGGTGGTCCCATTACCGTATTGCCTGAGCGCTTCCCGGATGTAATTGCAGCATATCGGTTGAATGGCGAATTTGGATTTGTTAAAGCCGCTGCGTTGCTGCGTGAATTGCGATACGAAAGTGATGAAGCGCGTAGTTTGGTAGCCTATGGTATAACGGTTATGACCGGTATAAAAGTAGGTGAAAAAGACAAGTTGAAATTTCAAGGTGTGATGGGTACAGGGGTAGCGAGGTACATTCAAGGTGCCAGCGGCTTAAATTATGATGCCATTTACAATGGAACCAATGAGTTGGAAGCGCTACAAATGCATGGCAGCAATATTTCATACCAACATTTCTGGAAGGATCACATGCATTCATCGCTTACTGGTGGCTTACTAAGCGTAGAAGACAACAGCAATCTGGGAAATAACAATTATAAATCAGGTTACTATGGCGCTGTCAATTTTCTTTGGGATGTTGTGAAGAACCTGACCTTTGGTGGTGAAATTCTTGTTGGTGAACGGGTAAATAGTGATGAGAATAAAGGTAATGCTGTGCGGATGCAAATGAATGCTACCTATAAATTCAACAAATCAATTAACTAATTAATCAATTAATATCAATTTTATGCGCTTACTAAAACTCCTCGTCCTCGTGATTGCCCTGGCAGTAACAGCTTGTAACAAGCCTGCTCAACAAGAAACCACTTCCGATACTACTGCGCTATCGAACGAAGTATCGGATACTGCCCCTGATGCCGAACTCAAAAAGCAACAAGGTTATATTCTACCCGGTCTCGATCATGGATTTGAGCAATCACCTATTAATATAGTATCCGCTGCAAATTCGGGAGGCCATCATACTATCACGTTATACTTCAAAGATGAAGTGAATAAGATTGAGAATCTCGGCCACACCGTTCAACTCGACTTTGCAGAAGGTAGCTCCATTATTCAGGATGACACTACATTTGCCTTTAAACAATGTCACTTTCATACGCCTTCGGAGCATTTGATTGATGGCATGACTTTTCCAATGGAAATGCACATTGTAAACATCATGCCCAATGAAGACAAGAATGCTACTCCTCAATACCTGGTGGTAGGCGTTCTGTTTAAAGAAGGTAAAGAGAATAAATTCATTGCCGACTTTTTAAGCGCCATTCCAAAAGAAGAGCATGAGTCAGGTGAATTGAAAGCCGGCACGGTTAAACTATCCGATCTGTTTGGCCCTATACCGAAAGAGTTAAAGGGTCATTATTACAACTACCGGGGCTCACTCACTACTCCGCCTTTTACCGAATCCGTACGTTGGTACATTACCCAACATATTTTTGAAGCTTCTGCCGAACAGATTGAAGCCATTAATAAAGTAGAAGGCAATAATGCACGCCATGTACAAGCACTTTACGGCCGCGTGGTTGCTGCAAAGTAATTAAGAACATTTTGTTCTAAGAATTAGGACAATGAATCAAGCTTGCGGTCACTCACACGAGTGACCGTTTTCATTATAAATTTATTGTTGTAATCAAACCGTGAACTTTATAATCCCAGGTTCCGAAACAATGCCTGGTACTCAGGATTGTTCGGATCAATCTGCTGCAGTAATTCTGCATGCTTTCTTGCCTTTTGTTTTAAATTTTGATTGGTGTACAAATACGCCAACGCATAATTGATATTGGCAGCTTTTGGATTCCAGCTAAAGCCTTTCAATAATATTTGCTCAGCGTCCTTCAGTTTTCCTTCTTGCTGAAGTAATAATCCATAATTATAAAACAAACCAGCCTCTTGTGAACCTAACTGAACGGATCTTTCAAAATTTTGAATAGCGGATGATCGATCGTTCAATTCATAATACAACAACGCGAGATTATAAAATATACGCGCATTAGAGGGATCAATAGCTGCAGCCTCTTTCAACGCTTTTAAAGCTTCCGGATTTTTACCGGCACTACTGAACGCTGCCGATAAATTTAAACGCGCGTAGTTCATCAAGCTATCTTTCTTTAGTCCGCGCACATAATGAATGATGGCATTAACATGATCACCGCTTTGCAATTCATAATCGGCCAGCATTACATTACCCACGGCAAAGTCAGTTTGATACTGAAGGTATTTTTTATTCTCAGCATCGGCTGCATAGTACGCATTTCGTGAAGCAGTAGGAATCGCTTCAGGTGATATCCGATGATACAAATCGGCAGCAGCAATCCGCACAGCACGAACCGGGTCGGTTAATGTTCGAGCCGCAGCTTGTAACCAAACCTCAGGACTAAAATTTTCAAGTGAACGAATAGCATGATAACGCACCAACGCTTTTTTGTCCTGCATTGCCAAGACCAAGGCATTGGCACTTTGTTGCGTTTGAATATTGCCTAAATACGAAATTGCAGTAGCGCGGACTATTTCTGGTTGGGAGCGATCGGCAAATAGTTTTAGCAAGTGTTTCTCACTCGCATCGGTCAACTGACTGCCAGGAAGTAAGTCATCCGAAAAATGATAGGTACGGGTTGGACCGTACTCTTTTTTAATAACATTGGCAGCCCATTTTGCTGGTTTGTCTTTATGACAATTCGCGCATGCATTTGGAGTTCCGTAAGCAACGGATTGATCTGGCCGTGGTATACGGAAGCTGTGATCCCTGCGATGATCGTTGCCCATAAATGTTTTCTGCGGCATGTGGCAATTGATGCATTGGGCTCCTTCTGTATCAACAGCATGTAAATGATGCTCCCTGGTATTGTACTTCGGTTCATGGCAACTCATGCATAAGTTGTTTCCGATCATTTTAAGTTTGCCGGAGTGAGGATTATGGCAATTGCTGCAGCGAACGTTGTTGTGAAACATCTTGCTTTGGGCGAATGAGGAATATTCATAATCCTCTTCCTTAATCTGGCCATCGGCAAAATAAAATTCATCGCTGATAATCTGTGGAATCAGATCATCCAGTATTTCAGCTGAATGAATCATCTGCCGCGATAGATCGGATTTTCTTGCGTGACAGGGTGCGCAGGTGTTGAGTTGTAGTTGGGAGTTCGTACTGTGGGCGTACAACAACCCCGAGTTTTTCAGGCTATCTCCATCTTTATATCCAGGTGATTGAATAAAATTAATGTGCTTACTGCCCGGCCCATGACAACTCTCACACGTTACATTCATCTCCGACCATGTGGTGTTATACGAATCTGATTTGAAGTCGTAATTTTTTTGAAGATCGGTGGAGTGACAAGAAGCGCACATGGTATTCCAGTTTTGGCCATTGCCCGTCCAATGAAGCCAGTCATGATGATGAACTTTTTGTCCGCCATATTGATGAAACCATTTCTTATCGCGTGAATTCCAACTGACGCGCGTGGCTTGCATCCGCCCTCCGGGAAATGCAATCAAATATTGTTGAAGCGGAAAATAGCCGAAGACATATAATACTTCATAGTCGTGATTTTTTCCATCGTCTCCCTGTGTGCTGATAAAATATTTTCCGTCTTTCTTAAAAAAGCGATTGGTGATTCCATCAGCTGTGAACGTAGTGTTGTTAAAATCACCCAGGACAGATGAATCATTTGCGGGTTGCATCGCCAGGTTATGATCGGATTTTTTCCAATCGGCAAATTCTTTTGTATGACAAGATTGACATTTAGAAGAACCTACGAACGTTGCTGTCGAAGTAGCCAATGAATCCAGCGACTCATTTGATTCTTTTGTGTTGTTGCAACTTTCCAACATCATCAGGATTGTATAGACGAAGAACAGGAGTGTAAAAGAAGAGATGATCTTGTGTTGCTTGGTCATGTTGGATGAATCGGGTTTAATAATTTTAGTCAGTGCACTCTCGATAGAAATATAGGTCATTTTTAGAGATCATTTCTTTCAGATAGCTAAATGGAGCTTAAGAAAGAATGACGGTTACATCCTTGTTATGGCCCGTGCTCCCTACTTTAGGTGCTATTCGCTTACTCCCACCTGTGCATTGATTTTAGATGAATGTTTTGGTAGGTCTACAAATGAAAAAACCGCCTAAACATTAAGTTTAGGCGGTCTTGGTGTTCGTTAGTAACTACTTGGTGATCCGGCAGGGAATCGAACCCCGAACCCTCAGATTAGAAATCTGATGCTCCC
>DAIQPD010000214.1:0-6997 GCA_036787535.1 Chryseolinea sp. | reverse complement strand
ACCGGCATAATAATGAGTTGTTAGTTCATTGAAACTTCTACCGGTAGTTCTTGCACCTTCCAGTCAGGGAAACCTTCTTCCAATCGATTGGCTTTGTAACCAGCTCTGATTAACAGGGCAACTGCTTCATCAGCGTATACACAGAAGGGGCCGCGACAATATGCAACGATCTCGGTGCGCTTCGGGAGTTCCTTTAATCTTTTTGATAACTCATCAATGGGAATGGAGATAGCATTGGCAATGTGACCTTGTTTGTATTCTGATTCCGGTCGCACATCAAGAACCGTAACCTTGCCCGACTCCAGCTTCTCAATTAATTCATCGATGGTAACAGTTTCAAAATCAAACTTCGATTTTCTGAATTCCTTCACCACGGTTTCGATGGATGCGATTCGCTCTCTACCCAACTCACGTAAAGCCTTCCATGCGTTGAACACATTATTGTTCGACAAGCGATAGAAAATGAAATTGCCCTGCCGGTTGATATCCACGAGTTGTGCGTTCTTTAACACCTGCAAATGCTGCGAGGTGTTGGCGATAGGAAGATTGGTTTGATCTGCAATTTGCTCTACTGAAAATTCGCCCTGCGCCAATAGCTCAATAATTTCCATGCGGTGTGGATTGGCCATCGATTTGGTGATCCGCGCCAGTTCACTATACACCTCGTCCTTGAATTGCCGTTTGTTCATTGGTTTTCCTTTGAATAAGACTTCAACCACAAAGGAAAGACTATGGTTCCAACTATTCAATAAAAATATTGAATAGTTTATAAACCATTTAAAAAGCTATTTTTAATCTGTATTCAACGATTTCTCTCTCGACCTGGCAGAACAGGGAAAGGAATTTGAACTGCATTCGAAGGCTACCTTGAAGAGAACAAAATAATGAGAGAACTTTAGTAGTTGGAAAAGACAAGACCATTTCCCCGGCACGCTAAAGATAAACCTGTAACGTGCTCCTTGGGCGGCTTGTTGGTAACACTCGGCTCCATGTGAGGATGCTAATTTTCATTTTGAAAAAGGTTTTATAAGTCCCCCGTCAAGTTTTCCAGGCTTCCTTGCACGGAACATCCAACCTCAAGGTACCTCTGATTTAGGAGATGAAATTGATTAATAGGATTGAAGGGCAATAGCTGAAAAATGCACTTTTTCATACCTAATCAGGCCTTTTAAAAATAAACCATGCCCTTTAGGAACTTTTTTTAGCCATTTATGTACTATTGTTAGTGAACATTCACTCACCAATAAATCATGAATGGAAAAAACAACATCGCAATAGGCTTCCTAACGATGGGGGCTTTTATGGCATATGGATTTCTCCTAATCTATTTGCGAGATTTTGCACCCGGAAAGGAAGAATGGGTCAATTCCTATTCAGTAGGTAAACATTTTGAGAGTCGGCTAGCCCATGTACACGGA
This sequence comes from Chryseolinea sp., assembly GCA_036787535.1. Lineage (GTDB taxonomy): Bacteria > Bacteroidota > Bacteroidia > Cytophagales > Cyclobacteriaceae > Chryseolinea. The sequence continues at coordinate 5,579 of DAIQPD010000214.1, read as the reverse complement.
AACCTCTTTGCCTTTCTTAATATTCTGATTGGTTATCTACTCCTACATTTTCAAACGAGGATAGACAACACGAAAATTATTTCAGGGTTGGCTTTGACAGGACTATTGATGCCCATTGGAATTTTGGCAGAAGTATATTTTGGTGCACCTCCTGTGTTTGTATTGATCGGTGCAATTGCAATGACTGCCTCTGTAGTGTGGCTAGGCATTTCTTTCTTTAAAATGAAAACCATTAACAACGTATAAACATTTTCAATTATGAAATCAACAAACGCCATCGGGCTTGATACGATTAAGTCGCAACAATTAGCAGATAAGTTAAATGATCTGTTAGCCAATTACTCTGTCTTCTATCAGAACACTCGCGGCTACCATTGGAACATTAAAGGGGAGAAATTTTTTGAACTTCATTTGAAATTCGAAGAGTTGTATAACGACTTGCTTCTAAAGATCGATGAGGTAGCAGAACGCATACTTACGCTTGGTCACTCCCCAAAACACAATTATTCCGATTACATGACTGTATCCAAAATACACGAAAGCAAGCAGGTTGCAGAAGGAATTAAAGCAGTTACTAATATTCTGGATTCCTTCAAAACAATTATTACCCTTCAACGGGAGCTGCTACTCCTTTCAGCCGAAGCTGGTGATGAGGGAACAAATGCATTGATGAGCGACTATATACGCGCTCAGGAAAAATCGGTCTGGATGTATTCGGCATTTCTAAACAAATAAAATTTTAACATGGAAATCAAAGAAAGACAACTGGAAATTATTGAGGCAGCCGGAGAGATTTTGACCGAATCAGGTATTGCTGGTTTAACCACAAAGAATCTGGCCGCCAAAATGGGTTTCGCAGAGTCTGCACTTTATAGACACTTCAAAGGCAAAGAAGAAATAATTCTAACCATGTTGCGATACTTGGCTAAGGATATGGATAACCGGCTTACAACTTCCGCCAGTGACATTGATAGTCCGAAGGAAAAACTTATAGCGGTATTCAACAATCAATTCGAGTTCTTTAAAAAGAACCCACATTTTCTCGTAGCAATATTCTCGGATGGTCTCTTGGAAGAAAGCAAAGCCATTAATGAAGCCATCCTGCAGATTATGGGTACCAAAAGGAAGCACTTACTTCAGATTATTCAGCAAGGGCAGAAACAGAAGCAATTCACGGATACCCTGTCAGCTGATGAATTGGTACACATTATTATGGGAAGTTTCCGGTTGCACATGTTACAGTGGCGTTTATCAGATTTTTCTTTCGATCTGAAGTCGAAGGGAAATAAACTAGTGGCAAATCTGTTGACTTTAATTCAACCTAATACATCTCTGCTATGAAAACGCCAGCACTTAAAATATCAGCTATTATCCTCACCCTCTTTGCGCTGATTACCGTGTTCATGAGTGGTTCCGTAATTTTTGATTTATTTGGCATCCGCGAAAAAGAGGGTAACTATGTTTTGTTCATTGTGATCGCAAATTTTATCTGCGGCTTTCTCTATTTGATAGCAGCCTATGGATTGTTCGTTGGAAAGAAATGGACAACACGTTTATTGTTAGCATCCACAGCGATTTTATTGTTGGGTTTTGCTGGCCTGTTGTGGCATATCAATATCGGAGGTGTCTACGAACAACAAACTATTAAAGCAATGCTATTCAGGATATCGCTAACGATTTTGTTTACGGGAATATCATGGCGCTTTATTTCATCAGAAATGAAAGTACTATGACACGATAAAAAAACTCAAAACACTAAGTTGTGTTGAAGTGCAAACAGTTGAAGACATAAAACTATATCTCGAAACCTATAAAGATTACTTCGAATGAATCTGAAAGATGTATTCACAGAGTCGAAACCTCTGCAAACAAAAAAGATGTTTACCTCTAATGAGAGCGTAACGACCATTCAGTTAATGGCATCGGCTCAATTAAAGGAGCACACGACCAAAGTACCCGCATTTTTAGTATGCGTAACGGGTGAAGTCCTTTTTGAAAATGAAACGGGAGTTAAAGAAAAGCTCCTTTCCGGTGATTTTATAAATATAGAGCCAGCAATTAAGCATTGGTTAAGCGCTGAGACCGATAGTCTTTTGCTACTCATCAAGTAAAAAAAATTAAATAATTATGTTAGTGAATATTCACTTTGGTAAACGAACAACTTTCAGTCTATTTCTTCTGGCGGCCATTCTTGTGAGTCAGCCTCTCAAGGCACAAGTGTGGACACTCAAACAATGCCTTGACACTGCACAACAATACAATAAGAATCTCCTGATCTCTCGAAACAATTTACTTATTGGTGAACAAAAAGTGCAGGAAGCCAGGGCCAATCTAATACCCAAAGTTTCTATTAATGCTGATTACAAATATTTCAATGACCTACCGTATCAATTCATGCCACAGGCTGCTTTTGGCGGACCTGAAGGAGTGTTCAAAGAAATTCAATTTGGTGTTCCTCATAACCTAAGCGCCAATCTACAACTCTCCATTCCATTATATAATCCACAGGTGTATGGCTCAATTCAGTCATCTAAAATTGCGTCTGAGCTTGTCGATTTACAAAACCGGAAGAGTGAAGAGCAAATTGCCTATGAAGTAATAAACCTGTACTACAATGCGCAAATACTTTACTACCAGGTGAAATTCATAGAAGGTAATCTGATCAATGCCAAAAAACTTTTGCAGAATATACAAATGCTAAGAGAGCAACTCCTTGCAAAGGGTACAGATGTATCGAAAATTCAATTGCAGGCAGATCAACTGGCCAATCTGCAAGAACTTACTACAAGTAAATACAGGCAAGTGATCAGTGCCCTGAAAATTTCGGTGGGTGTCCCTTTGTCTCAAAACCTTGAAGTGGAGGATTCAATTATAACAACTGCTCCACAGGTCTATGAGCAAACTGCTACGGTAGACATACGTATAATTGAAAAGCAGAACTCACTTTTGCAGAGTGAACTTAGCACATTCAAAAACTCCCGACTTCCATCGGTTTCCTTGTACGGCAGCTATGGTACTACCGGATTTGGTTATGATAAAGCGCCTAACGAATTCCTGAAGTTTTATCCGGTAAGTTTTGCCGGACTACAACTGTCTTATCCTTTGTTCAATGGCACGGTAACAAAACAAAAAGTCTCTCAGAAGAAATTGGAGATTCAGAATAAGGAACTTCAGGCAAGCTTAATAACAGATCAAAGTGCATTACAAATTGAAACTGCCCAACAGCAAAAATCAGTAGCACAACGATCCGTTGAAACAACCCTTGCGCACATTCAGCTTGCCCAATCAATTTACGACCAAACAATTCTCCAGCAAAAACAAGGAGTAGCATCTCTAACCGATGTGCTTTTGGCCGATAACGCACTACGTGAAACACAGCAAACTCACGTATCCGCATTGATCGACTATCTGAAAGCTGACTTAGATCTGAAAAAAGCAACCGGCAACCTGTTTCTTAAATAACACATAACATGAAAAAGATTTTGTACTTCGCAATACCGCTGGCCTTGATTGTACTCATTGTTGTGCGATTAAAAAACAATAAGGAAACGTCCTCAAACCGCATCTATACCTACAACAAAGAGCAAGCTATAGAGGTAAGAACTGATACCGTAAAGCATGTTTTCACGGGTAATCAAAAATCCTTTACCGGAATTTTCGAACCTGATAAAGAGACGAAAGTAAGCGCGGATGTGCAAGGTAAAATTGTTAGAGTATTCGTAGATGTCGGTAGCTATGTGAAGAAAGGGCAGCCTCTGATCAAAGTGGATGATGCACTACTAAACTTACAACTTCAATCTATAGAAATACAAATTGAGGGACTAGAAGCTGATGTGAGGCGATACACTATTCTTGCTGAGTCGGATGCTATCCAGGGCGTACAATTGGAGAAAACTCAATTAGCATTAAAATCAGCACAGGTTCAACAAAGTACAATATTAGAGCAAATCAGCAGAACTATTGTTGCTGCTCCATTTAACGGGATCGTTACACTTAAAATGACAGAGGTTGGTTCCTATGCGGCACCCGGAGTACCTTTGCTGCAACTCACAGATATTTCTTCGCTCCGTTTTACAATTCAGATTCCTGAAAATGATTTAACATTATTTCAGAGCAAACAAACAGCAGAAGTTTTCCCCGATCTCTATCCATCAATTACACTGGAAGGAAAAATTACTTTGATCGGAAGTAAAGGCAATAATGCCAATTCTTTTCCTATTCAGACTATGGTGAAAAATACGTCAGATATGAAAATCAAATCAGGCATGTTTGGAAAAATTGTGATTTCAGAAAAGTTCGATGGAAAACAACTTATCATTCCGGCATCCGCTATTGTGGGTTCTGCTATAAAACCACAGGTGTATGTTGTTGAACAGGGGAAGGCTAAGCTTCACGCCATAACCATTGCCGATAGAAAAGGTAACATGGCTGTTGTTTATTCTGGATTGCGTGACGGTGATGTAGTAATCACCAGCGGGCTCATCAATTTGTATGACGGTGCCAATGTTGAAAGTAAGAAGTAAGCAATATGAACATAACTGAAATTTCGATTAATCGTCCTTCGCTGATTATTGTTTTATTCAGCGTCTTTATCCTTGCCGGTTTTTTGGGATATAAAAACCTTAGCTATGAGCTGATGCCCGACTTCAATCAGCCTGTTGTCGTTGTTAAAACTGGTTATCCTGGAGCCGACCCTACGGAAGTGGAGACGTCAGTTTCAAGAAAAATTGAGGATGCACTTTCCAATCTGGAGGGTGTGGATTTTATTGTAACGAAGTCTTTACCTAACGCATCCGTTCTCATTGTCAATTTGAAATATGGAACCGACCTGGATCAAACCATGCAGGATGCTCAACGCTATATTGATAATATCCGCAGAGATTTACCACAGGATATTTTAAGCCCGGTCATGAGCAAAGTATCGCCCAATGATTTACCAATCATGCAGATTAGTGCCACGAGTAACTTACACGCCACTGAATTTTATCAGAAAATGAAAGATGATTTTCTTCCTCAGATTCAACAATTAAAAGGAGTAGCCGAAATAACATTGTTGGGTGGAGAAGAGAGGGAGATTCAGGTTAAGATAGATCAGGAGAAACTGAAACTGTATAAAATCCCAATGTACCAGGTTACGGAAGCGATCAATCGATCCGGTCTTGATGTTCCTTCGGGAAAGGTGCAGACTTCTTTTGTTAGTAATCCCGTAAGGCTCACAGGAAAATTTAAATCCATTGAAGATATTAGTAATGTGCAGGTGGCCATGCCAACACCCGGTAGTCCTGTATATGTAAAGGACATTGCATCAGTTACAGATGGAATTAAGGAAATAACCTCTGTTAGCCGATATAATGGAGTAAATGGGATTGGCCTATTGCTTAAGAAACAAGGAGATGCAAATGCAGTGGAAGTTTCCAAAGCGGTGCGAGAAAAATTCAAGACCATTGAAAAGCAGTATGCTTCCGCAGAAGTAAAATTCAATATAGCAGACGACTCCACCGATAACACCATAGCAGCGGTAAACTCTGTTGTATTCGATTTGACCTTAGCGGTCATATTGGTATCGCTGGTGATGCTTT
>DAIQPD010000030.1:0-31458 GCA_036787535.1 Chryseolinea sp. | reverse complement strand
TAAATTCTGCAACCGCCAATCCTTTTGAAACGCTGTCCAAATATTGAGCAACTGTTTTTGAATTGTCTTTTACAAAAGCCTGGTGTACCAAAGTGTTATCCTTGAAGAATTTCTGAAGTTTACCAGTAGCAATTTTTTCCACCATATTTTCAGGCTTACCTTCCGCCAGGATCATTGCCTTTGCAATTTCAAGCTCCTTATCAATGATCGACTGATCAATTGATTTCTCATCAACTGCCACAGGATTCATCGCTGCGATTTGCATACCTACATCCTTACCTGCTTCTGTTACATCTGTTCCGTTTACACCTTTCAATGAAACAAGAACACCTAACTTAGAACCAGCGTGGATATATGGAACAACAGCTTCACCCTTCATGTGAATGTACTCGCTCACCTCAATCTTCTCACCGATCTTACCGATCAATTCAACAATCTTATCATTCAACGTAAGGTCGCCAGCTTTTAAAGTCAACAAAGCATCTCTATCTGCAGGCTTGTTAGCATAAGCCGTTTCAATAATAAGCTTACCCAGATTTTGGAACTCTTCATTCTTACCCACGAAATCCGTTTCGCAATTAAGCGCGATTAAGAAAGCCTCCTTTGCATCAGCACTTACCTTAATAAAGACAGATCCTTCTTTTGCATCTCTATCGGAACGGGATGCCGAAACTTTCTGTCCTTTTTTTCTTAAAATTTCTACTGCCTTCTCAAAATCACCCTCTGCTTCTGTAAGAGCTTTCTTACAATCCATCATTCCGGCTCCTGTCATTTGACGAAGCTTGTTTACATCTTGTGCTGAAATTGCTGACATATTAATTTATGATTTTATTTTTTTGATTCTTTAGAACTAGGACTGGCTATAAAAACCAAACATCGGCTACTGACCGATGTTTGATTGTTTTATCGACAACCGAATATCCCGATTAGATCAGAACACACCGGTATTTGTATATTAAGCTTGAACTTCGTCTACTTTTTTCTTTTCTTCTTCTTCCTTCTTGCTCGAAGCATCTTCCTTATCCTTCTTGCGCTCATTCAATGCTTCTTCAATAACGCCACACACATGTTTCGTCAAAATAGAGATTGATTTGAAAGCATCGTCATTGGCAGGGATTGGAAAGTCAACTCCATCAGGATTTGAGTTTGTATCAACCAATGCAAATACAGGAATGTTTAATTTTTGAGCTTCCGTAACAGCAATGTGTTCACGTTTTACGTCAATCACAAAAAGTGCTGCCGGGAGTCTGTTCAACTCAGCGATACCACCTAACAATTTTTCCAACTTCGCTTTCTCACGTGTAATCATGAGACGCTCACGTTTCGCCAAATTTGTAAACGCTTCATCTTTCATCAACTTCTCGATGTGAGAAAGTTTCTTTAAAGACTTACGGATTGTAGCAAAATTAGTAAGCATACCTCCCAACCAACGTTCTGTAACGAAAGGCATATTCAAACGCTTCGCTTCTTCCGTAACGATGTCCTTGGCTTGTTTTTTTGTTGCCACGAACATGATCTTTCTTCCAGAGCGTACGATGTTACGCAAAGCATATGATGCTTCGTCTAAACAAGCCATCGTTTTGTGCAAATCGATGATGTGGATTCCGTTGTTCTCCATGAAGATGTACTCTGCCATCTTTGGATTCCATTTACTGGTAAGGTGACCAAAATGTACACCTGCATCCAATAAATCCTGATATGTTAACTTTTCAGCCATTCTCTTAATATTAACGCTTGCTAAACTGGAATTTTCTTCTTGCTTTCGCTCTACCTGGTTTCTTACGTTCTACCATTCTGGAGTCACGTGTTACTAAACCTTCCTTACGGAGTGTAGGCTTGTTTTCAGCATTTACTTCAACCAAAGCGCGGGAAATGCCCAAGCGAATTGCCTCAGCTTGTCCTTTTACTCCACCACCTTCAACATTGACAGAAACATCGTAGTTACCTTCTTCTTTCAATGCGGCAAAACCTTGTTTTACCATGATTTGGTGAATTTCAGAGACAAAATACTCTTTGAAATCGCGGTTGTTAACCTTGATATCACCTTTGCCCGGTTGCATGTAAACACGTGCAACAGCTGTTTTTCTTCTACCGATTGTGTTTATGATCTGCATTGTATCAGAACTTTAATTCTTTAGGTTGTTGTGCGATATGAGGATGCTCAGCGCCAGCATAAACATGCAAGCTTCTGAAGAGTTCGCGACCCAGTCTGTTTTTAGGTAACATACCACGAACGGCATGCTCAATCAAACGCTCCGGATGTTTTGAACGGATTAAAGTAGGAGTGTGCTCACGTTGCCCACCTGGATAACCCGAGTGAGTAAAGATGACGCGGTCATTCCACTTTTTACCAGTCATTCTAACCTTTTCTGCATTGATAACAATTACGTTATCCCCACAGTCTACATTAGGAGTAAAACTTGGTTTGTGCTTTCCGCGAATTACACGTGCGATCTCACTTGCCACACGACCCAATACCTGGGAATTTGCGTCAACGATAACCCATGCCTTCTCGACAGTAGCGTTATTCGCGTTGATTGTTTTATAACTATTATGATCCATTTTAATTGAAAATAATCAAATTAAGACTCCACCCCTTTAAAAAGGGACACAAAGGTAATTTCCATATCCCTGAAATGCAAGCCTCGCTAAGATTTTGTCTTGAGCCTTTGTAAATCAACCTAGGTATTTAACTCTAGCTGCCTGATTAAAGCTTGCATATCCTTCGGATAAGGTGCTTCAATTTTATGTCTGACCCCGCTTAAATCATCAAATTCAAGCGAATAAGCATGCAATGCCATCCTTTTCATGAAGGGCTGCTCTTCTGTTTCTCTCTTTAAATTAAATCTTCTTTTTATGCTTGAAAGGAAAAAAGGTTTACCCCCATAGGTCTCATCTCCAGTAATGGAAGCCTTCAAAACTGATAAATGAATCCTTATTTGGTGCATTCTTCCAGTTATAGGTCTACATCCTACCAAAGTATAGGCACCATAGGCCTTAATCGTAGTGAAATAGGTCTGGGCATCTTTTCCTTCCCCTTTGCTTATTTTTACTATCCCATCATCTTTCTTAAGAATGGGTTCATCAACCAGGGTTTCGTCAAAATTGTGGACACCATCCACCAAAGCATGGTACAGCTTTGAAACCTCACGGTGCTCAAACTGCAAACTGAGATTCCGATATGCTTCCGGATGCTTGGCAATTGCCAATACTCCGGATGTATCTTTATCTAACCGATGGCAAACCTGCGCATCATCAGAATACTCACGAGCGAGACTCAAAATGTTAATGGGGTCATTTCGGTCTTCCAGTGTAGCTACAAAAGGTGGCTTATTGATGAGGAAAAAGTCATCATCTTCAAAGAGAATAGCCTCTTTTAGATTAAATTTTGAAGGTTTCAATGATTTTTAGTTCTTAGGAGAATCAGATGGCTCTGTGCCATCAGGCTTAACGCGCGGCAATTTAAAACTAAAAGTTGAACCTTTGCCCGGGGTACTTTCAACATCTGCTTTTGTATCGTGGCCGTCCAGAATATGTTTTACGATAGCAAGGCCAAGACCTGTACCTCCTTTTTCACGGCTTCTGCTTTTATCCACTCTATAGAATCGCTCAAAAATCCGAAGCTGATCTTCATTCGGAATACCTTCCCCGGAGTCAATAACATCGGTTATTATATTTTTTTTAGTGACCTGAAAACTCACTCTCACTTCTGAACCATCATGCGAGTGCTTGATGGCATTAGAAATCAAATTGGTCATTACCTGACTAATGCGTTGCCAGTCGGCATAAACCAATACTTTTTGGCGTGGTACATCTATTTTTAATTTCACATCCTTCTTATCGGCCTTCCCTTCAAACTGCTCAAATACCTCCTCGGTCAACTCATACATATCAACCGTTTCAAAATGCATTTTGATCTGGCCCGTTTCTATATGCGATAGTGTGAGTAAGTCTTGTACGAGCATATCAAGACCATCAAGGCTTTTGGCTGCCTTTTTAAGAAACTTAGTTCGTACTGTTTTATCGTTTACAGCGCCATCGAGTAGTGTATGGACAAAACCTTGCGCTGCGAAAATGGGTGTTTTTAGTTCATGCGACACATCTGCAATAAATTCCCTGCGAAAGGCTTCCAGTTTACGGAGTTCATCAATTTCTTTTTGTTTCAGTTCGGCAAAGGAATAAATGTCTTCATTGATCGACTTGATTGGATTAAGGCTGGTGGTGGTGTGACGATCGAGTTTAGAAAGCTCTTTCTTTTTTAGCTTCCCCATCAACTTATAGATTTTGTTGATCTCTCTGAAAATCAGAAATTCCAGAACGACAAAAATCAAGAGATACGAAACAGAGAAGCTAATCGCGAAAGCAACTAATAAAACAGTTACATCAACGCTTTTAAAAAGAGAAAGAAATAATGAGGTAATAATCGCTATGCAGAGTGCAAGAAGAAGAGCAAGGCCACGCGAACTATAAACCATTTCAATTCGATAATTTGGAAATTTGGAAATTCGTTGATGCCCTCATGATGAAAATGGTTTCATTAACGAATCAGCAAATTACCGAATTAGCAAATCAATTCAAGCTGAATTTGTAGCCCACGCCTTTTACAGTTGTAATATAGTCTTCACCAATCTTTTCTCTAACCTTCCGGATGTGAACATCTACCGTTCGAGCAAGTACATATACATCCGATCCCCAGATGTTCTGAAGCAGATCTTCACGGCTGAATACCTTATTTGGATTATTCGCCAGAAAATACAAAAGCTCAAACTCCTTCTTCGGCAGGTTGATCTCACGTCCACTTATATTAATGGTGTAACTAATCCGATCAATTGTGAGATCACCAATGGAAATTGTACTGGATGGATTATCCTTTTTCAAATCCCTTCTAAACAAGGCACTGATCCGACTGAGCAATGCCCGTGGCTTAATTGGTTTATTCAGATAATCATCGGCACCAACATCAAAAGCTGCAACTTCAGAATACTCTTCAGCGCGCGCTGTAAGAAAAACAATAAACGTTTTTTGAAGTTCAGGCATATCGCGAAGTTGTCGGCACGTTTCAATGCCATCCATCTTGGGCATCATCACATCCAACAGCACGAGGTCGGGTAAAAATTTCTTAGCTATTTCTAATGCTCGAACTCCGTCTAATGCCGTCTTTACATCGTAGCCATTTTTTTCCAAGTTGTACTTTAACAATTCAAGGATCGGCTCTTCATCATCAACGACAAGCACTCGGTGCATTTGCTTGTTTCCCATAGATAAACTCTTTGGCTCAAAAGTAGACAGAATTGAGGGCATTAAAAACGCTAAGCCCTTTATTAACAATTCCTTAATAGGCGTAACAATAAATGTGTTTTGAGTATCTGAATGGTGTTATTATACCGCCATCACTTGTAAGAAAAACACATGCAATACAACTCACAGAAAAGGATACTTTTCACTTAATGCCTTGATGTATAATTGCAGGTCATTTTTATAATTCGATGTAAAATCCTCCAAAAAAATAATCTGTTTTGATTGATAGGTACGGAAATTCATAAAGTATGCATTGTTCGGCAAGGCGTTCTGAAAACGATTTGAGGGTTCTTTCGTAAGTGCCAATGAAAGTGTGTCCATCGTCATCACAATTTTTTGAATGAGATTTTTCTTGATTGATTTTTTTTGTTCTAATGGATCACTCTCTTTCATCGTGGTGTAAAGACTATCCAGCTGTTTAGCCCCGCCTAACATGTGGTTTACATATTTGAGATAATCTACATCTTCCGACATGTAGTCTGAATATTCTTTTGACTCACCACCATACTTGTAAATCAAAAATCGCTCCGCACCCCGATCGCCAATAAATGTGGCCAGGTTTTCATTGAAGTCAATGCTGTCCTTTACAAAGATTGTAGCGTGCGACATTTCATGAATGATCAGATTCGCCAAGTCACCTTCGCTCCGGTTTAACATCTTGCTCAAAATGGGGTCAGTAAACCAGCCCAGCGTTGACCAGCCTCCAGGATTGCGGATGATGACATCGTAACCTTCGCCTTCAAGTTCTTTCTTTAAACCCAATGCCTTGTCTTTATTAAAGAAGCCTTTGTAAGGAACTGTTCCAACAATTGGAAATTTCCACTCCTTTGGCTTAAGTCGAAACTCCTCGCATGCCAGCACAACCCACATAATCTCTTCACCTTTTTGATCGTAAAGTGTTTTGTAGTTTTTAGTATCCTTTAAACCAAGTGAATCGATGGCATATTGGTGGACTTCATCAATGAGTTTTAAGCGGGCTTTCAGAGAATCAGGGAAGGAAGGATCGTCCATAAATTCCTCCACTGGTTTGGCGTTCCAGATTATATCGACCTGACCATAACCCTGGCCAATTCCATAGCTTACCAAATCCCAGTAGATCGCAACAAGTACCGCCAGAACAATGAGCAGACCAACTACAATTCGCTTAATAATGCTGACCGTCCCATTTTTCATTTGATGCCAAATTCGTTAATTGTATTGCGATCCTGCTCCATTTATTCAATTCTGTTCACCATCATCTTTCAAAATAACCTCCGAGATTGTCCAGTCATTCTCCACTCTGCCTCCACTCTTTGTCCACTCTCGCTCCGTTCATGATCCGCAGATGTCCCGATTATGATGCTGTCACCATCTGTGCCAGGTCGATTTAATCCTCGATGGCTATATCAAACCGTAAGGTGTTGAAGAATGCATGTAAACCCTTCATGCAAACAACTTTGAATCGTTCTGCCATTAGCGTTATCGAAGGTTCACGCAATATACTGTTTTGAAAAAATCATCATCACAAATCCTACGTATCTCAACTTGCTGACAGTATTTTTGTTAGGGTTTTGCGCTTCAAGCAAAGCAGCTAACGAATCTTTTTTAGAATTGGTATTTCGCATTTCACTTCATTTTTATTTTGATTATGAAGTCGTAATTTCAGCCCGTCTAAATCCGTTGGCTGTTGTTTGTTAAGAGTTGGTACTATTCAAAAAAAGCCCATCGCTCCTCACGCGCAGCCCCGCTATTGATGACCTCTATTTTTTTCATTTAACGACAAACAACTATAAACATGAGTGATGCAAAAGAAAAACTGAAGGCGCTTCAGTTAACGATCGACAAGATTGAAAAAACATACGGCAAAGGAACGGTGATGAAACTGAGTGATGAGAAGGTAGAAGATGTTCCGGCCATCTCAACCGGATCGTTAGGTTTGGATATTGCTCTGGGTATTGGTGGTCTTCCACGTGGTAGAGTAATTGAAGTATACGGACCTGAAGCTTCAGGTAAAACTACCTTGACAATGCATTGTATAGCAGAGGCGCAGAAGCGTGGTGGCCTTGCCGCCTTTATTGATGCTGAGCATGCTTTTGATAAATCATACGCAGAGCGATTAGGTATTGACACCGAAAACTTATTGATCTCTCAACCGGATAATGGTGAGCAGGCATTAGAGATTGCAGATCATTTAATCCGCTCTGGTGCTATTGACATCATTGTTATTGACTCTGTCGCAGCGCTTGTTCCAAAAGCGGAATTAGAAGGCGAAATGGGCGAAAGTAAAATGGGTCTTCAAGCGCGTTTGATGTCGCAAGCCTTGAGAAAACTTACAGGAACAATCAACAAGACCGGTTGCTGCTGTATCTTCATCAATCAGCTTCGTGAAAAAATTGGCATCGTCTTCGGTAATCCAGAAACGACTACAGGTGGTAACGCTTTGAAATTCTACGCCTCTGTTCGATTAGACATTCGCAGAATTGGACAGATTAAAGAAGACGCAGACAATATCACTGGTAATCGTGTAAAGGTAAAAGTGGTGAAGAACAAAGTAGCACCTCCATTTAAGGTAGTTGAGTTCGACATCATGTACGGCCGCGGAATTTCGAAATCAGGCGAGATTGTAGATTTAGGTGTTGAGATGGAAGTGATTCAAAAATCGGGTTCATGGTTTTCATATAATGGAAACAAACTCGGGCAAGGGCGCGATTCTGTTAAACAATTGATTGAAGATAATCCAGAACTGATGGATGAACTGGAGCTGAAAATTAAAGCCAAGATTAATGGTGATGCTACCAAAAAAGAAGAAGCAAGAGAAGCAAAAAAAGAAGAGAGAAAAGCCGCTGAAGAAAAAGCGAAGTAACTAATTACGTGATACGAATTATGAGGACAGACTAAATCTACTTCATAATTCGTATCACGTTCCTAATATTCTAGGCTGCACGTAAAGCAGCCACAGGATCTAGCCGGGCAGCCAAAGCCGCAGGCACAATACCTGCTATCAAACCAATCGTTGACGAAACTCCGAGCCCCAGTACGATATTCTTAACAGATAGCAAGACCTCCATACTTCCAAAGACTGGTAATAGTGTAAGTAAGTAGACGAGGAAAAGTCCGGATAAACCCCCAATAAAACAGAGGAACATCGACTCAAATAAAAACTGAAAGAGTATAAAATAATTTTTTGCTCCCAGTGATTTTTGCAGACCTATAATACTGGTTCGTTCTTTTACAGATACAAACATGATGTTTGCAATTCCGAAGCCCCCCACCAAAAGCGCAAAGCCTCCTATAATCCATCCTGCAATTCCGAGGATATCAAAAATGCCACTAATTGCATTGGCAATTGCTTCAGGGCGATTCATTGCAAAGTTATCTTTCTCTGTAGGTTTCAGCCCTCTCCTTGCGCGCAAGATGCCTCGCATTTCATTTTCAAGTTCAACCAGGCCCACATCATAATCGAACCCCTTAATACCAATTACAGATTGTGTTTCATTCCATCTGCCAGTACCTGTCTGATAAAACTTTCTGAATGAATTATAAGGAATAATACAATTATAGTCGTTGCTGGTACGGCCTAAAAAACTTTCACCTTCCAACTTAATCACCCCTACTATTTTAAACTTAAGGTTTCTGATTTTAATGTCCTGCCCAAAAACTTCTTCACCATTTTTAAAGAGTCCTTCAGCAACTTTAGCTCCGATTACCACAACATTTCTTCCGCCCTCAATTTCATCCTGAGTAAGGTATCTGCCCTTCTCAACGTTTACCTCAAAAAGTTCATTATAACCTTCTGAAGCACCCATCAATTCAATTTCACCAATACTGCTGCTACCCCTCTTTATTACCTGGTTTCCACGACTAGCAAAAATAGCCAGTCCACTTTCATGCTTAAGATTCTCCTTAAAGGACTGATACTCATTATAAGATGGAGTTGGCCTTCTGAAATATTCCCACCAGCGGTAAACACCGTCACTTTCGGGAACAAAGGGCTGCTTTTGCAAATAAATCACGCCTGACCCTAAAAAATTAAGACTATCTCTTATGTTTTTTTCCAGTGAATCAACGATCGTCAGAACAGCGATAATTAAAAAGATACCAACTGTTACACTCAATAAACTCAGAATAGTACGTAATATGTTGGACTTGAGTGCTGTAGCCGCAAAACGAAGGCTCTCATAAATTTGACGTAAAGTATTCATTCAGTTCGATGGAATAAATTCAAAGTATTGTTCTTGTTGGTCGACCCAGGTGGCTTGTAATTACTTTGATAAGACTAAAAATGCATGTTTTTGTTACCATACACAAAAACATGCATCGTTTTGTCGCGAAAGTCAATTATTGGACTATTTTTGCAACCTCTAAAAATTTAACCCTTTATTGGGCATCCTTTGCGTAAAAAACTATGAAGTTATCGGAATTCAAATTCGAGATCCCAAACAATTTAATAGCCCTCGATCCAGCAGAAAACCGCGATGAATCACGGTTGATGGTGCTGCATAAGGACACTGGTAAAATTGAACACAAAGTGTTTAAAGATATCGTAGAGTATTTCGGTGCTGGCGATATTTTGGTAGGTAATGATACCCTCGTGTTCCCTGCGCGCCTTTATGGTCGCAAGGAAAAGACCGGTGCTAAAATAGAAGTGTTCTTGCTTCGCGAGCTAAATGCTGAAATGCATTTATGGGATGTACTGGTTGATCCTGCACGTAAAATCCGTGTGGGTAACAAACTTTATTTTGGCAATGGCGATTTAGTAGCCGAAGTTATTGACAACACAACTTCAAGAGGAAGAACCATTCGTTTTCTATTCGATGGTGATTCTGAAGCGTTTGACAAAGTGGTTGAAACATTGGGGGAAACACCTCTTCCAAAATACATCAAGCGAAAAATTAAGGCGGAAGACAAAGATCGTTTCCAAACTATATTTGCAAAACATAAAGGTGCTGTTTCTGCACCTACTGCAGGTTTACACTTTACACGTCAGTTGGTAAAACGTCTTCAATTGAAAGGTGTTGATATGGCTTTCATAACTTTACACATTGGCTTGGGTACTTTCAGACCAGTTGATGTTGAGGATCTCACAAAACATAAAATGGATTCTGAAAACTTCATCGTTAGCCAGGAGGCTGTTGATGTGGTTAATAAGGCTCTTGACAATAAGAATCGTGTTTGCGCGATTGGTACAACCTCCATGCGAGCACTTGAATCTGCTGTATCAGCAACAAATAGATTGAAAGCTCGTGAGGGATGGACAGATAAATTTATCTTCCCTCCATACGATTTCAAGATTTGCAATTCCATGATCACCAACTTCCATATGCCGGAATCAACATTATTAATGATGGCTACAGCCTTTGGAGGATATGACTTAGTAATGGAAGCGTATAATGTAGCGAAGAAAGAAAAATATAAGTTCCTTACTTATGGGGACGCGATGTTGATTATTTAAGAAGTTCAAAGTTTAAGGTTCAAAGTTCCAAGTTGGATGCCTTAAGTGATGAGATTCGTTTCAGAAGTAATTGTGAAGGCTTTCAGGTAATAACTGAAAGCTTTTTTAATTTTAGAGAAGAAGGTAAACCGCAGAGGGCGTGGAGAGACGCAGAGGGTTTTTTAGTAAGATTTCAATCTCTGCGGTTAAAATGAATTTTGATTTACAAAGCGCTCGTGAACAATATAGAATACGCATTGATTGTTGCCGGAGGAAAAGGCACACGCATTAAGAGCAAATTACCTAAACAGTTTTTGGAGCTGAATGGGTTGCCTATTCTTATGCACACCATCAACGCTTTTGTACGCTACTCTACTTCTGTTCGCATTATTCTTGTTTTGCCTGAAGATGATTTCGAAATATGGAATGCATTATGTGAAAAATTTAGTTTCAAAGTTCCTGTAATACTTGAGCGAGGTGGTGAGTCAAGATTTCAATCCGTTAAAAATGGATTAGATAAAATTGAAGGTAACGGGCTAGTAGCTATTCACGATGGTGTTCGTCCATTAGTGAGTGAAGATATTATTGGTGCATCCTTTCGGCTTGCCGCAGTCCATCAATCTGCTGTAGCAGCGGTTCGGCTGAAGGAATCTATCCGCATGACGGATCAGGACAATACAAAGGCGATGGATCGTTCACGATTCAGGTTGATACAAACCCCACAAACTTTTCAAATCGACTTAATCAAAAAAGCATATCAGCAAAAAGAAGATGCAAGCATGACAGACGATGCGAGTGTGGCTGAAAGAGCCGGACACATTATCTCGTTGTTTGAAGGAAGCTATGAAAACATCAAGATCACCACTCCGGAAGATTTGATCGTAGCCGATGCCTTAATGAAACAAAAGGGCTAAAAAATATAAATGCCCTACATAGGCAGGGCATTTTCAAATCTTCAAATCAACTAATCTTCAAATTAATACTCGTCTTCGTTGAAGAAGAAGTCTTCCTTGGTAGGATAATCCGGCCAAATTTCTTCTATGCTTTCATACGGTTGTCCGTCATCTTCCAACTCTTGCAGGTTTTCAACCACTTCGAGTGGAGCGCCTGAGCGAATGGAGTAATCTATCAACTCATCTTTGGTGGCTGGCCACGGTGCATCTTCTAAGTAAGAGGCAAGTTCAAGGGTCCAATACATAGCGTTATTCCTCCTTTTAATTTTGCGCAAAAATAGAATTAATTAGACCATTGTCAATAGGGCGATAGGCGATAGTTTGAAAACCTGAAATCGAGACAATTTATCTCCGAACAGCTTAGCTGTACAATGTGCACAATCAACTAAAAAACGCCATATTTACGCCTCCAAAACGATTTTACTTTTCCCATGGCTGACGAAAAAATAATTTTCTCGATGACGGGCGTGAACAAGATTTACCCGCCCCAAAAACAAGTACTCAAAAATATTTACCTCTCTTTCTTCTACGGTGCCAAAATTGGCGTGCTCGGATTGAACGGTTCTGGAAAATCTTCTTTGCTGCGCATCATTGGCGGAATCGATAAGGAATTTCAGGGAGAAGTTGTCTCTGATCTATCCTTTTCGGTAGGTATGTTGGAGCAGGAGCCTCAACTCGACAAAACAAAAACAGTAAAAGAAATTGTAGAAGAAGGTGTGGCTGATGTTGTTGCCTTGCTTCGTGAGTTTGATGCTATCAACGAAAAGTTTGGCGACCCTGCCGTGATGGAAGATCCTGACGCCATGGATAAACTCATCACAAAGCAAGGAGAAATACAGGAAAAGTTAGATGCTGTAAATGCATGGGAACTTGATAATAAATTGGAGCGTGCCATGGATGCTTTGCGTTGCCCTCCATCAGATGCAAATGTTGAACATCTTTCAGGTGGTGAAAAAAGACGCGTGGCGCTTTGCCGATTGTTGTTACAAGAACCAGATGTGTTGTTGTTGGATGAACCTACTAACCACTTGGATGCAGAATCAGTTTATTGGCTCGAACAACATTTAAGACAATACAAAGGAACCGTTATCGCTGTAACACACGATCGTTATTTCTTAGATAACGTAGCCGGATGGATTCTTGAACTCGATCGCGGTGAAGGTATTCCGTGGAAAGGAAATTATTCTTCGTGGCTCGATCAAAAACAAAAACGTTTAGCTCAAGAAGAGAAGACCGAATCAAAAAGACAAAAAGCATTAGAGCGAGAATTGGAATGGGTTCGCATGAATCCGAAAGGAAGACAAGCAAAAGGTAAAGCGCGTTTGAGTGCCTACGAAAAATTGCTTGGACAGGAAGGAAGAGAGAAAGAAGAGAAGCTCGAGCTCTACATTCCTCCAGGACCACGTTTGGGCAATAAGGTAATTGAAGCGACAGGTGTAGCAAAAGGATACGGTGATAAACTGTTGTACGAAAATCTAAACTTTACTTTACCTCCTGCAGGTATTGTTGGCATTATCGGACCAAACGGTGCTGGTAAGACAACACTCTTCAAAATGATTACCGGAAAAGAGAAGCCGGACGCTGGAACATTCTCTCTTGGAGAAACGGTGCAGATTGCCTATGTCGATCAGGAGCATGATGATTTGAAACCTGAGGATACCGTTTTTCAAGCCATCACTGGTGGTAATGAACTGATCATGATTGGCGGAAAAGAAATGAATGCACGCGCTTATGTAAGCAAGTTCAATTTCGGAGGAACTGATCAGCAGAAGAAAGTAAAAGAACTATCAGGAGGTATGCGTAATCGCGCTCACTTAGCGATTGCTTTGAAACAGGGCGGTAATCTTTTGTTGTTAGATGAACCTACAAACGACTTAGATGTAAATACACTCCGGGCATTGGAAGAAGGTCTCGATAACTTTGCGGGATGTGCTGTAATCATTTCTCACGATCGCTGGTTTTTAGACAGAGTCTGTACACACATTCTTGCCTTCGAAGGCGACTCACAAGTATACTGGTTCGAAGGAAGCTTCAGTGAATACGAAGAAAACAGAAAGAAACGTTTGGGTGATGATCAGCCTCACCGGATTAAGTATAAGAAACTGATTAAGTAATTTGATTCGTTAATGTGCTGATGAGTTGATTCGGTGATGAATCAGCTCATTAACGAATCAACTCATCAGCACATCATCAATGCGCGCATTCTACACCATCCTCCTCCTCATTCTCTCCAATACCTTCATGACGTTTGCCTGGTACGGGCATTTGAAGTTCAAAGACATGAAGTGGAGTCAGAGTTTAGGATTGGTTAGTATAATTCTGATTAGTTGGGGCATTGCATTGTTTGAATATATTTTACAAGTGCCTGCAAACCGTCAAGGCTTTAAAGAATACGGAGGGCCATTTACACTTGTACAATTAAAGGTAATTCAGGAAGTAATCACACTTACTGTATTTGTGATCTTCTCCCTGATATTTTTTAAGAACGAAACCTTTAAGATGAATCATTTAATTGGTTTTGCTTTTCTGATTCTTGCCGTGTATTTTATTTTTAAGAAATGATTTTGTTGACGGCAATTAAATTTAGTCCCTTATGAAAAAATGGATATTTAGAATCCTACTCCTCACAACAGGCGTCTTGGTCATTTATTATTTCATACCCGAAGAGAGTTTACCTTCTGATTTAAAGGTTGACAAGTTGGTCGTTATTAAAAGTAAACGAATACTTGAAGCATATTCAAATGGACAGGTAATTAAGACCTATACAATTTCATTAGGAAGAAATCCAATGGGGGATAAACAATTTGAAGGAGACAAGAGAACTCCAGAGGGCAATTACACAATCAATGATAAAAACACAAAGAGCGGATATCATAAGAATCTTGGCGTGTCTTATCCAAATTCCGAGGACATCATTGAAGCAAAAAAGGAGAGTTTAAAACCAGGTGGAGAAATAAAAATTCATGGACTTAGGAATGGAATAGGGTTTATCGGAAAGTTTCATCGTCTGATGGATTGGACAGCAGGATGCATTGCACTCACTGATAAAGAGGTGGACGAATTATATAATAATGTTGCCATTGGCACACCTATTATCATCAGACCCTGATCATTGGTGTTTATTTTCAAAATCGAATAAATCAGAAGGTTTTAACCCCACATCTCCTGTATTTTCCACCCACCCAATCTCTTGTAACCTCACTGTGCTTTTGGTTTTTTATTAGCTTTTTTTGAGTAATTTTGGTGTTCTAAACAATAAAATTATGTTCAGCGGACTAGGAATGCCAGAGATTTTAATCATTGCAGCAGTTGTCCTCATTTTTTTTGGGGCCAAAAGAATTCCTGAATTCATGAAGGGTCTTGGAAGAGGCGTAAATGAATTTAAGACTGCTCTAAAGGATGTGAAGAAGGAAGTGGAAGACGGCACTAAACTTGAAGACGGGAAATAATATTGAAGACGTACGCTACATTTCGCGAAATACAGGGCGATCTGCAGTACGGCACTCTTTCTTGTCTGGAACTTGTTCGTCATCACCTCGATAACATCAAAAAAAAATCGCACCTCAATGCTTTTTTGAGCGTGTACGATGAAGAAGCGCTAGAACGCGCGTCTGAAATAGATCAAAAAATAAAAGCAGGAAAAGCAGGTAAGCTGGCGGGGTTGGTAGTGGGCTTGAAAGATGTGCTTGCCTATAAAGATCATCCGCTGCAAGCCAGCAGCAAAGTCCTTGACGGTTTCATTTCCCAATTTAATGCCACTGCTGTTCAGCGTTTGTTAGACGAAGATGCGATAATCATCGGTCGTCAGAACAGCGATGAATTTGCCATGGGCTCATCTAACGAAAGTTCTGCTTTTGGCCCAACGCTAAATGATGCTGATAATACCTGCGTTCCCGGAGGTTCTTCCGGAGGATCTGCAGTTGCCGTTCAGGCTGACATGTGCCAGATTTCATTGGGATCAGACACGGGTGGTTCTGTTCGCCAGCCTGCTGCATTCTGTGGTTTGGTTGGATTGAAGCCTACCTATTCCAGAATCTCTCGGTACGGATTAATTGCTTACGGATCGTCTTTCGATTGTATTGGCATTTTTGGAAAATCGGTGGAAGATGTGGCGCTTGTACTCGAAGTTATTTCAGGCGCAGATGAAAACGACAGCACGGTTTCCAGAAAACCAGTTCCCTCCTATTCAAAAGATTTATCTACCGATAACGGCAAAGTTTATAAAGTAGCGTATGTGCGCGAGATTGATAAATCAGAAGGATTGCAATCTGAAATCCGCGAAAGTATAAAAGCTAAATTAGAAGAGATCAAAGCTGGAGGGCATTCTGTAGAGGTAATTGATTTTCCTTTGATGGAATACGTATTACCCACCTATTACATATTAGCAACCGCAGAAGCCAGCTCCAACTTATCACGATACGATGGTGTGCGATACGGTTATCGCAGCACAAACGCTGTCGATCTGAATACACTTTATAAAAAAAGTCGTTCAGAAGGTTTTGGTAAAGAAGTGAAGAAGAGAATTTTGCTCGGCACGTTTGTATTGAGCGCGAGTTACTATGATGCTTATTACACTAAAGCACAAAAAGTAAGGCGTATCATCCGCGACAAAACCAAAGAAATATTACAGCAGTACGATTTTATTGTGATGCCCATAACACCCACTACGGCTTTCAAATTGGGTGAGCATAGCGATAATCCGCTTGAAATGTACTTGGCTGATCTTTTTTCCGTTCAGGCTAATGTAGCGGGAGTTCCCGCAATTGCATTACCTTTGGGTTTAGATCATCATAGATTACCTATGGGATTCCAGATTATTGCTGATGATTTTGAAGAATCTAAACTATTGCATTTTTCTAATTTACTAATGAAGCAACCAGCACCTGTGGTGTAGTATTGCTTCGATGTGCTCTTGAAGAAGAACTTTTTACACATCAAAAAAAAGAAATGAACATGAAAAGATTTTTTCTTTTTACGCTTAGCACCTTCGCTTCCCTATCAGCATGGTGTCAGATTCCAGAACCCGATTCTGTTGTAATCGATTCATTGGAGATATCGGTTGCTGAAGAAGAGATCCTCTTCAAAGAAGACACAGTCGATTTTCTTTACTTCTCTATGCCGAGTGATTTGGAATATGTTCCAGGCGATGATGACCCGGGCTTGTTCCGTGATCGACTGGCCTGCATCGAAAAGACAATGCCTCTGGTGTATAACGATCGCATTCATTCTTTCATCAATTACTTCACTGTACGCGATCGCGAATACACACGCATGATGATGCGTAGAAAAAATCTCTACTTTCCACTCTTCGAAAAATATTTAAAAAAATACGGATTGCCCGATGAACTCAAGTACCTATCCATAATAGAATCGGGGTTGAACCCACGCGCAGTCTCGCGCGCGCGCGCTGTCGGCTTATGGCAATTCATGTCAGCAACCGGAAGGTATTATGGATTACAAAATGACTGGTACATGGACGACCGGATGGATCCTGACAAATCAACCGATGCTGCCTGCCGTTACCTTCGTGATCTATACAACATGTTTCACGATTGGGAATTGGCACTGGCAGCCTACAACACCGGCCCAGGAAATGTAAAGCGCGCCATTCGCAGATCTGGATATAAGCGATCGTTCTGGGAAATTTATCCTAATCTTCCACGGGAAACCCGTTCATATGTTCCGCAGTTTGTTGCCATTAATTATACCATGAATTATTTGGATGAACATAATTTCATTGATGAAGGTCAGGAGATGACACAAGCATTTGATACACTGACCGTAACAAAATTCTTTCACTTCGAAACGTTTGCCAACCTAACTGGAACGTGTGTTGAAGATTTACAAAAACTAAATCCTTCCATTCAGCGCAATGCTGTGCCTGACTTAAACAAAACTTTTGTGTTGCGCATACCAACAGAAGCGAAATATCAATTGGACTTAAATCGATTTGCTATTTTGGATTCGGCATCAAAAGTGGGTAAGAAAGAATTAGAAGTTCTTGCAAAAAATACAGAAGGAAGTACCTACGGTCGTGACCGAATTGTTTATCGGGTAAGAAGTGGTGATGTGTTAGGTTCAATTGCTATTCGTCACGGTGTTAGCGTGGCCAGCTTAAAAAAATGGAATAACTTAAGAAGCAACACTATTCATGTTGGCCAGCGCTTAAATATCTGGTCGAAACAAAGGGCTCCATCAACCATTATTGCATCAGCGAAGCCAACGACACAGGTTCCTATTCCAGATTCTAAATCATACATTGTTCAACCCGGTGATACCTTATGGGATATTTCAAAAAAGTACGAGGGACTTACCATTGAAAAAATTAAAAGCATGAACAAACTGGACAACAGCAAAATCAAACCCGGCCAGCGACTTATCATCGGTATATAATTTTTTTGTGTTTGTGATAACTCAGTTTCATCACAAAATAAAATATAACACGTCTCCTGGGTGACTGTTGAGGTTACTCTGCATTATAGCGATAAGAAACTCAATCTATGATCCGATTTATCTATTCTCTTATTTTCATAGCTGCAGTCGTGGCGTGCAATTCAGACAAAAAAGAAAAAACTCGTTTACCGAAGGCCACGGGCAAGCCTGGCGATATACTTCTCTTCATGGACTCAGTGCAATGGAATGGTTCACTCGGAGATGAAGTACGAAACGTCTTTCTTGCAGATATGCCTGGTCTCCCTCAACAAGAACCCATGTTTAAGTTAATCTGGGTTCATCCAACAAATGGAAGAACAATGCTTACCCAACTCCGCAACCTGGTTTATGTATTTACGCTCGACCAGCAAACGTCAGGATCGAAATCACTGCGAAGGAATTTTTCACCAGAAACGTTAGCACAAATAAAAAACGATTCCAGCTTTTATCTATCAACCCAAACAGACGAATACTCGAAAGGACAACATGTTATGTATTTATTTGGCAATACGGAAGAGGATTTAATCCGTCATTTGAAAAAGCAAAAACAAAGTATAATTGATTACTTCAATGTCGTTGAGCGAAATCGCCAGCATGATGATTTATTAAAAACCGGATCAACAAAAGGAATTTCTGCATTCTTGCGCAACGAGCAACAATGTGAAATTCATGTCCCTATAGGCTATCGACTTGCAGACAAGAGAGATGATTTTGTCTGGTTTCGAGACATCACATCAACCACCGATGAAGACATCTTTATTTCATGGAAAAAGTATACCGATCAAAGTCAATTCTCAAAAGATAGTTTAGTGGCCTGGCGAGATGAGATTGCAAAAAAGTACTTATATGAAGATCCTTCTAATCCAATCAGTTATTTAGTTACCGAACAAAAGCACGCAGAAGTTTTAGCAAGACCAATGAAGTTGAATGGACATTATACGGTTGAGCTTCGCGGTCTTTGGCATACCAACAATCATACCATGGGCGGACCATTTCTTAGCTATACCTTAATTGATGAAGGCCGCGGATTACTTTATTATATCGAAGGGTTTGCCTACGCACCCGGTAGAGACAAACGTGAAATCATGCGTCAGCTGGAAACAATTTTGTCTACCTTTAAAATGAGCGATGAAATTAAGGTATCAACAAAATAACAGCGCTCACATTTTTTAAAAAACTCACTGTTACAATCCGTGTTCCCACTTCAAAGGGAAATCGATTATTCAAATTCGTCTATGCTGAAATTCGACCTTAAAACAAGTGTCGATAGTTGAATTGATTCACGTCTGCATTATTATCTTTGTTTCCTTAACTCTACCTCATGTCAATTAAAATCAGAAAGCAGGACGCGCTGAATTATCATACACAGGGTCAGCCTGGAAAAATTGAAGTCGTGCCTACCAAAACCTTAAGCTCACAACTTGATTTGGCTCTGGCGTATTCGCCCGGAGTGGCTGAGCCCTGCAAAGAAATTGCAGCTAACAAAGAAGATGTTTATAAATATACCGCCAAAGGAAACTTAGTAGCCGTAATCTCAAACGGTACTGCCGTATTAGGATTAGGTAATATCGGACCCGAAGCATCGAAGCCTGTAATGGAAGGTAAAGGTGTACTCTTCAAAAAATTTGCAGGCATTGATGTGTTTGATATTGAAATTGATGAAGAAGATCCCGATGCCTTTATCAAAATCGTAAAATCATTAGAGCCAACGTTTGGGGGAATTAACCTGGAAGACATCAAAGCACCTGAGTGTTTCAAAATTGAAACCGAGTTGCGTGAGAAGATGAACATCCCCATCATGCATGATGATCAACATGGCACCGCCATCATATCAAGCGCTGCATTACTGAACGCACTTGAAATTGTTGAGAAGGAAATTGAAAAGGTAAGGATTGTTGTGAATGGTGCGGGAGCTGCTGCAGTGAGTTGTACAAAACTCTACATGGCACTCGGTGCCCGAAAAGAAAATATTATAATGTGCGATAGTAAAGGTGTTCTGAATAAAAAACGTACAGGTCTTGACGATATTAAATCACAATTCGTTACAGATCGCACCATTGATACTTTACAAGAAGCAATGAAAGGTGCTGATGTATTTGTGGGGCTTTCCGTTGCGGATGCCATCACACCCGATGATTTAAAAAATATGTCAGACAATCCGATTGTGTTTGCATTGGCTAATCCCAATCCGGAGATCGACTATAATTTAGCAAAGGCCTCACGTCCCGATGTAATCCTGGCCACTGGTCGTTCTGATTATCCTAATCAGGTAAATAACGTTCTTGGTTTTCCGTACATATTCCGCGGTGCATTAGATGTTCGTGCTCAGGAAATAAATGAAGAAATGAAACTCGCTGCTGTACGTGCACTGGCTACACTTGCTAAAGAGCCCGTGCCTGATATGGTGGTAAAAGCCTACGGCACAGATAAAATTCAATTTGGCAGAGAGTATTTAATTCCGAAACCGCTGGATACTCGTTTGATCACCACGGTATCACCCGCTGTAGCAAAGGCAGCAATGGATTCAGGAACGGCTAAACAGTCCATAACCGATTGGGGTGCTTATAACCTAGACTTGCAAAAACGCATTGGCATTGATCAGAAATTAATGTCGCGGGTTATTGATCGCGCCAAGCAAAATCCGAAGCGTGTTGTTTTCGCGGAAGCCACCCATCACAAAATTCTGAAAGCCGCACAGGTTTTAAAAGATGAAGGTATCGCACTTCCAATTTTATTGGGTAATAAAGAAGAGATCCATCGGCTCATTGAAGAGCATCATCTTGATCTCCATGATTGCCCTATCTTTTATCCGCGTGAAGAAGACGAAATCGTAAATCGCTATGCCGAAGTATTGTACAAGAAACGCCAACGCAAAGGACTTACTTATCAGGATTGCATTCGCTTAATGCGCGAACGAAATTATTATGGCGCCATGATGGTGGAGTTTGGAGATGCGGATGCATTGGTAAGTGGGCTTACCAAAGATTATCCAAAAACCATTCTTCCATCACTTCAAATTATCGGAACAGCAGAGGGTGTAAATCGCGTGGCCGGTATGTACATCATTACTAACAAAAAAGGAACTTTCTTTTTTGCTGACACAACCGTCAACTTAAATCCGGATGCACAGCAACTGGCTGAGATTATTGAACTCACCGCACGAGGAGTAAAATTCTTCGATATGGATCCCCGTATTGCTGTACTTTCCTATTCCAACTTTGGCTCATCGCAAGGAGAGGTTCCGGAAAAAACCAGACAAGCCGTAAAACTTGCGCGCGAAAAAAATCCTGACCTTGTAGTGGAAGGAGATATTCAGGCGAACGTAGCATTGAACACCGAGATACAGCAAGAGACCTATCCTTTTAGTGCGCTTTCCAAACAAGCTGCGAATACCTTGATCTTCCCGAACCTTGCTTCTGGCAATATCGCGTATAAATTACTTATGGAAATTGGTGGTGCGGAAGCCATCGGACCCATTCTATTAGGAATGAAAAAGCCTGTGCATATTTTACAATTGGGTAGTTCCATTCGTGAGATTGTAAACATGGCCGCGATTGCTGTTGTTGATGCACAGCTGCATGATCAGAATGATCATTTGTAAGTGTTTGGGTGTTTACGTACTTAGGTGTTTGGGATAGAATTCGGCTAAAAAAGAAGTGCCTCTTCTGAATGTAAAAACCAAAACACCTAAGTACGTAAACACCTACACACATAAACCTTAAAACACTCAAGCACATTCGATGATTTCATTCCTCAAAGGTAAGCTCGTTCAAAAAAATCCAACACATATTGTGATTGACGTGAGTGGTGTGGGCTACCATGTTAATATTTCCCTGCATACTTTTTCAGAAATAAAAGATCAGGAAAACGTAATGCTCTTCACCCACCTTAGCATTCGTGAGGATGCACATGTGTTGTTTGGATTCAGTAACGAAAGTGAGCGAAAACTTTTTCAGCAACTGATATCCGTCAATGGAGTTGGGGCAGGTACTGCTATTGTCATGCTGTCGTATATGAATAGTTCAGAAATAAAAACAGCGATTGTAAGCGAAGATGCTGTTGCCCTACAAAAGATAAAAGGTATCGGAGGGAAAACTGCGCTTCGCGTAATTATCGAATTGAAAGATAAGCTCAAAAAAGAAAGCTGGGATGATACAAACCCTGCCATTTCTATAGGGCCACACAATACCGTACGCAAGGAGGCGTTATCTGCTTTGCTCACGCTTGGTCTGCCAAAAGCAACGGCCGAGAAAAGTGTGGATACCGTCCTGAAAAAATCAGGAAATACCATTACCTTAGAAGATTTAGTTAAGCAGGCTCTTAAAAACGCATAGGTACGTTTGACTCTCGTTGCATCGAAACAAATTCCGCTAACACTTGGCCAATTGCTGATTGCATGGCTGGGCTTTTTATGCCTTCCTGGTGAGGTCGTTGCCCAGGTTACTACACCGGTAACCGAACAAGACACTACTAAAAATCAAATATACAGATCAAATCGCAAACCTACCTTCCGGTTAAAGGATAGGTATGGTGATCCCTTCTCGAATACCTCTACTGAATCACCTTTGTTTTTAAAGGATCCCAATCAAATGAAACTCGATGTCGAGATCGACACCGCATTGAACTACACCATTTATGAAAAGATTGGGGCTCTGAATTACCGGCCAACTTCATCTATGTCGTTTGGCGAGTTTAAGCAATATCAGGATCGGCAACAATTAAAAAGTTATTGGCAAGGAAGATCACGCGCACAGGATGGAGAGAGTGCCGTAAGTGGACGAGGTCTTATACCCAAGATCTTTATCAGTCCTGTATTCGATCGGATTTTTGGTGGCAACTATGTTGAGCTTGTCCCCACTGGATTTGTTACGCTCGATTTAGGTGGTCAATGGCAGCGGATTAATAATCCAAACATTCCCATTCGCCAACAAAAAAATGGCGGCTTTGAATTCGATCAGCAAATTAACATGAGCGTCATTGGAAAGATTGGAGAGAAGCTTGCCGTATCCGCCAATTTCGATAACAATAATTCTTTCGACTTTCAAAATAACATGAAGGTTGAGTACACTGGTTTTAAAGAAGACATCTTACAAAAACTGGAAATAGGTAATGTAAGTCTGCCGCTGAACAACACGCTGATTCAAGGGGCACAAAATCTCTTTGGCGTAAAGGCACAACTGCAATTTGGTAAGGTAAATGTTACGGCCATTGCCACTACCCAACGTGGAAAAAGTTCATCTATTGATATTGGTGGCGGTGGTGGTGGAAACACCGGACAAGGAAGACCTTTCGAAATCATTGCTTCAAACTACGATGAAAACCGGCATTTCTTCTTAGGGCAATTCTTCCGTGACAATTACAGCAAATGGATTGGGAACCCACCTCAAATTAATTCGGGTGTTAACATCACAAGAGTCGAAGTGTATATCATTAATCGAAATAATGATACACAAACGTTGCGCAACGTGGTTGGCTTAATGGACTTGGGTGAGCCCGTCAGAATTTATAATGACTATATCGGAGGTATTAATGCAACCTCGCCAAATGCGAATGCCGCGAATAATTTATTTGCTTCGGTTAAAACTGTAAACCGAGATGCACTGGGGATAAACGATGAAATGGAGAATTTATATGGTAGCGGTACACTCGTAAACGGAACCGATTTTGAAAAAATGGCACAAGCCCGTAAGCTTGCTCCTACTGAATTTACCTACCACAAACAGCTCGGTTATATAACGCTTACACGGAAATTGCAAAACGATGAAGCGCTTGCTGTAGCGTATGAATATACATACAGCAATGGCCCGGGAGGATCTTTTAAAGTCGGAGAGCTTTCTGAAGATTACGCTAACCTGAAAGATGATGAAGTAATTTTCCTTAAAATGCTTCGCCCCCGTAAAGTCAGCATTCGCGATCCTCTCACGAAAGAAATCATTCCAACCTGGGATTTAATGATGAAAAACATTTATAACCTGAATGTGAATCAACTTACGCGTGAAGGTTTCCAGCTTCGCATTATTTATCGTGATGACAGAACCGGTATCGATAATCCACAATTGCAAGATGGAAGCTCTCAACTTCGCGACCGGCAACTCATTGAAATTTTAGGATTGGACAAATTAAATCCAGTAAACGATCCACAGCGAGATGGAAATTTCGATTTCATCGATGGCATTACCATCAACACCACCACCGGTCTGATTATTTTTCCAGATACAGAACCCTTTAGTAACTCGTTACGAAAAGCCTTTGCCAACGAGCCTACAAAAAACGCACTCATTCAAAAATATTCATACGATACCTTATACCATACCACCAAAGCCGCTGCCGAATTATATGCCACCAAGAATAAATTCTACATTAAAGGATTATACAATGCAGGATCATCTCGGGAAATTTTAATTCCAGGGTTTGGCGTATCACAAGGATCGGTGAAGGTATATGCCGGAGGTATTCCATTGAATGACCTTACTGATTATGTTGTGGATTATACCTTCGGAAAAATCACAATCCTCAATGAGTCGATCCTGAGTTCAGGAAAAAACATTGAAGTAAAATTCGAAACAGCAGATCCCTTTACCTATCAAACCAGAAGCTTACTCGGCACGCGCATTGATTACAGACCCAGTGACGATATTAGTTTAGGATCGACATTTTTGTATTACAATGAACGACCTGCTATCAGTCGAAATCAAATCGGAACCGAACCGGCACGCAACTTTCAATACGGTGTTGATTTTAATATAAACAAGAAGAGTCGTCTGCTTACAAAAATTATTGATGCCCTACCTATCATTCAAACCAAAGAACAATCTACCATTGTTGCAAGCGGTGAGTTTGCTCAGCTATTACCAGGCACATCCAATAAAATTGATGGCGAAGGAACTGCTTATCTCGATGATTTCGAAAATTCTGCCACCCCATATTCCTTAATTAATGCCAACGCCTGGAAACTGGCCGCACCACCAACGAAAGATGATCGGTTTGACAAAACATTGGGACAGCAAAATAATATTGAAGCCGGATATCTACGCTCTAAACTGGCGTGGTATACCATCGACAATCAGTTCTACAGAAGTGCGAGCAGGTTCAAACCCGACAATATAACCGAGGCCGATCTTCAAAATCATTATGTGCGCGGAGTTAACCCTCAAGAAATTTTTCAAAATCGCCAAAACTATCAAGGTGTTTTCTTCGAACAGATCTTTGATGTTGCCTATTATCCACGTGAACGTGGACCCTATAATTATAATACCGAGTTAGATGAAGATGGATTATTCGATATAGAAAAAGCAGAAGAAAAATGGGGAGGTATAACCAGCGCCATTCGTACCGAGGTAGATTTTGATAAAGCCAATATTGAATATGTAGAATTTTGGTTGCTGGATCCTTTTATTACCACTGATAAAGGATTGATTGATGATGGTATCAATACTCCAAAACATGCAACAGCTGGAAAACTTATTTTTCAATTGGGTAGTATTTCAGAAGATGTGGCGCGTGATGGACAACATGCTTTTGAAAATGGACTGCCACCCAATGGCGACTCTACTGCTGCCAACCGGACCAATTGGGGATACGTAACTAATCAACAATATTTAACCAATTCGTTTGATGATAATTCAGGTGCACGAGCGAATCAGGATGTTGGACATGATGGTATGCCCGATGAGAAAGAAGTTGCTTTCTTTAATGAAAGCTATTTAGATGGACTTAATCCGGATGCAAAAGCCATTGTGATAAATGATCCATCTGGCGATGACTTCCGCTATTTCTTAGACAGCCAGTATGATGATGATGAAGCCCAGTTGCTGGAACGTTACAAAAACATTAACGGTCATGATGGAAATTCGCCCATCATCACTGGCAGCGATGTAGCAACACCCTCCGGTACCAGCATACCCGACAATGAAGATTTGAATGCCGATAATACCTTAAGTGAATTAGAAGAATATTACGAGTACGACATTGATCTGGATCCCACCAAGTTGGGCATCGGTAAGGAGTATATTACCGATCAGGTATTAACCACAGACGATAACGCTGCAAAGGAAAAAGTTACCTGGTATCAATTCCGGATCCCGGTTCGTCAGTTTGAAAAACAGGTAGGCGAAATTGATGGGTTCAAATCCATCAAGTATGTGCGTATGATCCTCACTGGTTATAAAGACCCAATTGTTCTTCGCTTTGCCAATTTCAGATTAGTAGGAAGTCGTTGGAGAAGGTATGAAGGTAATTTACTGGAAGATGGTTTTGGAACGACACCTGAAACAAGCCCTGATAATTTTGTGGTGTCGGTGGTGAACTTAGAAGAAAATGGTGGACAGCCAGCGGTTGGTTCCGGATCCGTAAAAGAAAAATCACCTTATAGAATTCCACCTGGTGTGGTGCGTGACCGTGATAATACGTCAACCGTTAATCGTCAGCTAAATGAGCAGTCGGTACAAGTATGCATTGATGATCTGGAAGATGGAGATGCCCGTGCTATTTACAAAAACGTATCAGCCGATTTGTTTAACTATGGTCGCGTTAAAATGTTCTTCCATGCCAACAGCGAATCACCAGACTCTGCTATGTCTGCGTTTTTAAGATTAGGTACCGACTTCGATCAAAACTATTATGAAATTGAAATTCCACTTTTAATAACCAGACCTGCTTACACCACAGAGCCCAGTGAAATCTGGCCTGCCGGAAATGAAATTGATTTAGATCTGAATGAATTGTATGCACTAAAAGTAGAGCGCGATCGTGGAGGATTTTCACTTTCTGAAAGCTATCCGCTTACGGGTCCAAAAAAAGTGGGCCGGCATCGCATTCGGATTTTTGGCAGACCCGATTTAAGCAGTGTGCAGTTGATGATGATCGGTGTGAAAAATCCACGATCCGGTGATAAACGAAAACATTCTGTTTGTTTGTGGGCTAATGAATTACGTCTTACTGAATTTAATAGAACACCAGGTTGGGCTGTTAACGCTACCTTAAGTGCTAAGCTTGCTGACTTTGCTACCGTTACCGGATCGTTCCGTCACACTACTTTTGGCTTTGGTGGAGTGAGTTCCAAAATTTTTGAACGTACCCGTGAAGAAACTACGGCCTACGATGTCTCCACTCAAGTAAACTTAGACAAACTCATTCCCGGAAACAGTGGTCTCAAAATACCGATGTTTTTAAGCTATCAGAACACAACAAGTAATCCCGGGTACGATCCTGCCAATCCGGATATAAAATTGAGTGCGTTGGAAAAATCATTCGGTGACTCCGAAGAACGATCCAATTATTTGAAATTGATACAGGATGTTGAGAAGAGGCGAAGTTTAAATTTTGTAAACGTGCGTAAAGTAAAAACCAAAGCCGATGCAAAAACGCACATCTATGACATTGAAAATTTTGCTTTAAGTTATTCCTTCAGCGATCGGCTGCGCACGAACTTCACTACAGCGGAGTCTAAGCAAGTTGACCAGAAGGGATCGATCTCTTATAATTTCTCTCCGAAAGCAACGGGCATCGAACCCTTTAAAAATTCGAAAGCATTAAGTTCTCCGTGGTTAAAATTGATAAAGGATTTCAACTTTAGTCTGATGCCCAGCAACCTATCTGTCCGCTTCGATTTAGATCGATCGTTCGGAAAAAATATTTACCGAAATGATGGAGGAAGTTTATCAACACCTGCCTATTTAAAATACTTCACGTTCAATCGCCAATACAACATGCGATGGAATTTAACCAAAGCCCTTTCGCTCGAGTATGGCGCGCGCGCCTTCGCTATTATTGATGAACCCAATGGAGACATTGACACGCAAGAGAAAAAAGACAGCGTGTTGAACAACCTCAAAAAATTCGGGCGAATGAAAAATTTTGAACAGAACATTACCTTAAACTACACGCTTCCATTCGATAAAATTCCGGTAACGGATTGGATTGGTGCCGACTATCGCTACCTGGTAAATTACAATTGGAAAGCCGGTCCCGTAAACATACCCGATGCGAACGTTAAACCGGGTGATCAGGATATACCGGATGAATTTGATTTTAAGAACACTATTCAAAACAGCAAGTCACAAAACATTACGGGTCGCATTGATTTGCTCAAACTTTATAATAAAGTAGCATTCCTAAAAAAAATAAACACACCGCCAAAACCACAGCCCGTACGAAAATCGAATAACCCAACGGTAAAGCCTCCTCCAGACACGGTGCGTCAAACACCTGCATTTATAAAAGGGTTGGCAAAATTAATTATGTCGGTGCAATCCATTAATGGTTCGTATGAAAAGACAGAGGGAACAATTCTTCCTGGGTATTCAGGCACACCAAAGTATTTTGGTATGGATGAAAACTGGAAAACACCAGGTTGGGGATTTTTATTGGGAGATCAGAATCCAAACATTCGATATGATCTTGCAAATGCGGGATACATTACGCGTAACTCAAGCATCACCACACCTTTTACACAAACACGAAATGAGAATTTTAATTTACGCGCAAATATTCAACCTACAACAGATTTAAAAATTCAGATCGATCTAAAGAAAGAAGTAACAAATTCTTATCAGGAAATATTTCGATACAACGATAATGATTCGCTCCAATCCCTTAATCCGAACCGAAGCGGAAGTTATCGCATTTCATACAACACGGTTAAAACAGCATTCGAGAAAACCAATGATGAAATTGAATCGAGGGTATTTAAGACTTTTGAAGAAAACTTAATCGTGATTAAACAGCGATTAGATTTTGTGAATCCACAAAGCATCGAGTACGATCTCACAGCGCAAGATGTTGTAATACCAGCATTCATTGCAGCCTATAGTGGTAAGGACGTGAAGAACGTGAGTCTTTCACCTTTTCAAAAAACACCGTTGCCTAATTGGCGGCTTGATTACACGGGCTTGAATAAGTTGAATGGCTTTAAAGATTTATTTCAGTCTGTTACGATCAGTCATGCTTACCAAGGCACCTATTCCGTATCCAATTATTCCAACTCATTGGAGTTTGACAGCGATGAAGATAAGGACAATCTCAGCATTGATCAATCCGTGCAGGATTACAACAGCTCCTACTTTGGTAAGGTTGTAGATGGAAAACTGATTCCGGTTTATATCATTAGCCAGGTACTGATATCCGAACAATTTTCACCGCTCGTGGGTATTAGTATTCGAACCAAAAGCAGGTTAACGGCCAACTTCCAATACAAAACAAAGCGCGATCTCGCTCTAAACATTTCAAATGCACAGATCACCGAACTGTCAAGCAAAGATGTCTCACTTGAAATGGGCTATACCAAAACAGGTATGAGGCTTCCGTTCAAATCGCAGGGTCGCCTCATTGTGCTGAAGAATGATTTTACATTTCGGTTGAATTTTACCATCTCCGATCAGAAAACAGTTCAACGAAAAGTAAATGAGCTTAACATTATTACAAATGGTAATGTGAACTACCAGCTTCGTCCCAACATAAATTATACGGTAAGTCAAAAGCTGAGCCTTCAAATGTATTACGAGCGCACCATCAATAACCCCGTAATCTCCAGTTCATATCGCAGAACCACCACACGCTTTGGCGTACAGGTACGGTTCAGTTTAGCACAATAAATTCACGCTTCGGGCTTCAGGTTCTTAAGTTCAAGGTTTGAGGCTTTGGGTTTTGAACTTGCGCGCAAAGCCTTAATTTTGGGGGCATTTAAAAACCGAACTTATGAATATTCCTGACGGACTGAAGTACACCAAAGATCACGAATGGGTTAAAATTGAAGGAAACACAGCATTAGTGGGTGTTACAGATTTTGCACAAGGCGAGTTGGGCGATATCGTTTATGTTGATATTAGTTCAGTAGGTCAACAAATAGCAGAACATGAAATTTTCGGCACCGTGGAAGCGGTGAAGACCGTTTCAGATCTCTTCATGCCTGTTTCAGGTAAGGTATTGGAAGTAAACTCTATTTTAGACGGAAATCCTGAAAAAGTAAATTCCGATCCTTACGGTGATGGATGGATGATTAAGATAGAAGTGACCGGATCGGCTGATGGTCTTCTCTCTGCCGCACAATACAAGGAACTTATCGGTAAGTGAAAAAGTTAATGGTTAATCGTTATCTGTTAATCGGAATTAACGATTAACTATTCACGGATAACGATTCACAGATAACGGATAACGAAACGATGATCGAGCTACCTGTCATATCACAAGAAGAAACAAAAAAACGCAAGCCGAATTGGCTTCGCGTAAAATTACCTGTTGGCCCTGACTATGCGCGCGTACGAAAGCTGGTGGATGAATATAAACTTCATACCATTTGTGAAAGTGGTAATTGCCCGAACATGGGTGAATGCTGGGGCGCAGGTACTGCTACCTTTATGATTCTTGGAAATGTCTGTACACGTTCATGT
This sequence comes from Chryseolinea sp., assembly GCA_036787535.1. GTDB lineage: Bacteria > Bacteroidota > Bacteroidia > Cytophagales > Cyclobacteriaceae > Chryseolinea. Next base: position 979 of record DAIQPD010000030.1, on the reverse strand, counting down.
ACATTCTGTGCAGTGGCCACCGGCCGTCCTACTGAATATGATCTTGACGAACCCAAACGCGTTGCTGAAGCGATTAAATTAATGGGTGTTAAACATGCTGTAATCACTTCTGTGAATCGGGATGAATTAAAAGACCGTGGCGCTGAAGTTTGGTATAACACCGTTGTGGAAACAAAAAAGATTAGTCCCGAAACAACCATCGAAACATTAATACCAGATACGAAAGGAAATTGGGATGCGCTCTATCGCATGATTGAAGGTAAGCAAGAGGTGGTGAGTCACAACATGGAAACGGTTGGAAGACTTTATCGAATGGTTCGCCCGCAAGCAAAGTATGAACGCAGTCTGGAACAAATAAAAAGAACTCGGGAAGCCGGTATGCGTACCAAGTCAGGTATCATGTTAGGGCTTGGTGAAACGAAAGAAGAACTGTATAAAGCCATGGATGATCTGGCTGAAAATGGTTTACACATTTTAACCCTCGGCCAATATTTACAACCTACAAAAATGCATTTGGAAGTGGCAGAATTTATTCACCCTGATACATTTGAACTGTATAAAGAAGAAGGGTTGAAACGTGGATTAAAGTATGTTGAGTCTGGGCCCTTGGTTCGCTCTTCGTATCATGCTGAACGGCACGTCAACGTGCCTTTGGATTAGGAGAGGGTGATCGGTAATCAGTTATCGGTAATCCGATAATCGCAATTCTTAAATTCAATCAGCAATCTCATCTGTTATTGTTAATTCGAATCCATTAAGGTTCGTAACATATCTACGCAATGGTGTAATGGCGGGGCCACTGGTTGGAATACCGGTACTAAAATCAAAAGTAGAATTACTGCAGATGTCGATCATGTACAAATTCGAATTATGCACATCTACGGTTGCGCATGCTTCATTAGGGTGAAAGGAGCTATTCCGTTCATAGGCGATATAGGTTGCTACATCTTTTCGGTATAAAATAATACCACGCACTCCT
>DAIQPD010000029.1:0-31573 GCA_036787535.1 Chryseolinea sp. | reverse complement strand
CCAGCGTTGAATTTACATCTCCCACAACCATTACTACATTTGGTCTATTCTCAACAAGCTCTTTTTCAAAGCTTATCATTATAGAGGCGGTTTGTTCCGCTTGCGTTCCTGAACCTGCCTTTAAATTAACATGGGGATTTGGAATACCTAAATCGCGAAAGAAGGACTGACTCATCGCATCATCATAATGCTGGCCGGTGTGTACCAAACGATATTCAATGGCAGCACCTTTATCCCTGGCCGTCTCCAATGCTTTTATGATGGGCGATATCTTAATAAAATTAGGACGAGCTCCTGCAATCAACGTTACCTTAATACTCATTTACTTTCTTTTGTTTTTTGATCGATTCAAAACTTAAGTGGCGTCTTCATGGCTGGGTTTAGGCCTCATGCCAGCCCTTCTCCAGGGGAGAAGGGAGATGGATTTTTGAAGAGATTAGATTCTGTAAAAACCTCACCCTCGATCCCTCTCCTCCAGAGAGGGATGCCAAAATTTATAGACTATGCAGGCGTTTTTCCATGGATGTTGATTTGCCATTTACCAGTGTAATTACCCAACCATTTCTTTTGTAGGATTTTATTGCCTTGCTGTTATCTGTTAGAACCGATAGCAACATTTTAGTATAACCCAGTTCAACCGTTCTTTTCTCAAACTCCTGTAAGAGTAAAGAGCCATAACCCTTACCATGTTCGTCCGGCTTTACGCCAATCACCACCAAGGCAACGTAAGGTTCAAAAATAGTTGAATTCGTTGATGTATTTTTCTGATTGCGATTTACTAACCGTTTTAAACGCGTCCACAAATTTCTTCCAATGAATACATACTTGGCTCTTAGTTCAGCATGCAATACAAGCCATGGCCTAACTATGAATGAGCGAAGAGCCTGATCAAAACTAAACTGGGCCATACTAGAAGCAGAACCAACACCCCATGTTTTTTTAATCATGACGCCACAATATCCAAGACATTGTCCTTCAGATTCTATATAGAACAGAAAGGTATTCTCGGATGACAGGTACCAACCCAACATCTTCATTACATACTTCTGACCCAGCGCTGACGAAAGAGAAGCTGGGAAAGCCGCGACATGGCATGCTGCAATCTTTTCAAGATCTTCTGTTTTTGCTGATTTAATTTCAGTCATACACTACGGATTCATTCGTGCTCTGAGAAACGAATTCAATTCAATAATCTGTTTGTTCCGATCGAAGTATTGATGTGCGGTTTTCATGTTCCGCTCTCTTGTATTAACGTAATCCGCGTTCGGCATATTCAGAAATTCACTGATACATCCTTTTAAAGTAGTCCAGTCTTTTGGATTACTAATCCATCCGGCATTTGATTTTTTTATGATGGCCGCGCCTTCTCCTTCTCCTGAAAAAATAATGGGAAGTCCCGCTGCCATAGCTTCATAAATTTTAGAAGGTACTGCACCATAAATATTTTTTATCAGAGGAATCATGGTGCCTCCATACGAACTTAATACTTCCGGCATCTCATCACGCTTTAATGTGCCATGATAGGTAATTCCCCGCAATGGATTCTCCTTTAAAAAAGCAAGAATTTTATCCTGCTCTGTACCTGTTCCATAAATATGAAACTCCGTATTCAATTCCTTAAAATCAATATTCTCACATATTGAAAGAATACCTTGTGCCACACCCAGTAATCCGGCATACACAATGTGATTTCTTTTTGACGGATTATATTCAGCATTGATAAACCGCTTTGTGTCCACGCCATTTCGAAACAAATACGTTTTATCCGAATTTGTCTTTGCAATGTAATCCACAATTTCCTGCGACTGACCCGTGCAAATAAATGCTTTTCTGTATAAAAATCGTTCAAGACGTTCTAACATATTGTACAATGTTCCATCACCAATTGCACCTAATTCTTTCGCAGAGAGCGGCCACAAATCTGAAACATTGATGATCAATTTTGATCTGGAAAGTATGGCCAAGATCCAGGCTGAAAATGCCAGTGTTAATGGCGGACTTTCAACCAGTATATAATCCGGCCTTGTCTTGCGGATGTAGAAGATTGAAAAGAGGCTTGTAAATGAAAAAGACAGCATGCTTACAATCCTTGGTAAGGCTTTGGGTGCGTTAGAAGGATAAAGCCAGAAACGTTTTACTTCTATTCCATCAATAGAATCGGTCTGGCTAAACTTATTCTTATGGGATGCGAAAATTCTTCCTGTCGGATAATTGGGCATTGCTGCCACTACCTTTACCTCACATTCTAAATTGATGAGGCCTTTGGCCATATCAAACAAACGGTTTTGCGGTGCGCCCATCTCGGGAAGAAAGTACTGCGTCAGGATAACGATCTTCATGATTTTAGTTCCGAATAAAAATGTTTGATCTTGCCGGAAGCAGGACGGTTAATTTTTTCGACCCGATTAATTTTTAAATCCAATCCTGGCTCAAGATACAAATCCATTTTCGCACGAATATCTTTTGTTTCTTCCTCTGTAAGCGAACGGTCACTCACCACATCAAACTCAAAACTGTTTAGTGCAGTTTGCCGAATGATAAACTCCTTTAATATACCACTGGATTCCAGTATACTTCTGGACACGTAATAGAAAGTAAGGCCCGGAGATTTTTTTCCGCTCGGCAAAACAATCGTGTCGTTTACCCGGCCAGACAATGTTTTTAATATCAAGCCGCGATCATCTTCTTCCATAACACCAATGTCGCCAATATCATATCGGATAAAAGGCATGGCTTTATTATTCAAAGAGGTAATGACCAACCGCCCCGTTTCACCCAAGGGAAGAACGCGGTTGTCGTCCGACAACACTTCGACAAATAAATTTGCTTCATTAACTGCCCATCGACCATGAATGTCTTCAATTGCAATGACGTCCAGTTCAGAAGCACCATACTCCCTTATAACCAGCACACCAAGCGCCTGCTCAATCAGGCGTTTATCTTCTTCACGACAAACTTCGGAAGTAACAATGCAACGCTTTAAGGTTGGACACACATCTACTAACCGAACGCCTCTTCGCACCAGGAATTGGGAGAAGAGTAAAACAGAATTGGTGTATCCATACACATACTGAATTTTTGTTCCTTTGAACTGCATTAGGAATTTTTCCAGCATCTCATCTCCCAGATCAAAAACAGGGAACCGCACACGATGCATAAAAAAATCTTTAATCTTTTCCTTTGCGTATGAAATTTTATCTAGCGGAATACCATAGAATCGTGCCTGCAAATCGCCTTGACGAATGTTCAAAGACTCATACTGACTCAAAATGTAAGTCCAGGTAAGCGCATGAGTGAATTTATCCTTTGCAAAAAAAAACGGATGTCCGGAAGAACCCGAAGTGTTAGAGATATAAACGTCTGACAAGTTATACCCTTGTGAAATCATCTGGCCAATAGGTGCCTGCAAATCCCTTTTCGTAAGAATTGGTAAGTCACTCCATAACGCAGGCAGTGCTTGTTTTGTCAATTGCTGATAAAACAGATTATGCTGAAAGTGATAATTTACAATTCGTTTCTTTTGATCTTCAATCCAATTTTTTTGTGATTGCCGGTCCACTGCATAAAATGAATTCAACTGCGTGCTGGCTTCCTTCATCGGGAAGCCTTTACACTTGAGTATGGTTTGAAAGGATATCACGGTGCAAAATAAGGATTGTGTAATGGAGACTAAAGTCTCAAGATTATTCGCAGTGGCGAATTCAGGTGTCGATCTATTTGTCAATAATTGGACAGTCTGTTGCTAGAGCATACCACTAACGTATTAATTTGGATTATTACTGCTGAATTCCAGACCATCCAAGATGCTGAACCATGTATGTTTTACCAAATTCCAATTAAACTTTTCAACATCGTTTCTAGCCTGCAATGCTATTTGGTAAGCATTTATCGGATTATCAATCAACCATTTGATTTTATCAACCATAGCGCTGACATCTCCAGACGGCACTAATAAGCCGTTCTCAGTATCGGTTATTAAAAATGGAATACCGCCAACATTTGTGGAGATGACCGGAAGACCTAACGCCATCGACTCAATAACACTAACTGGTGTGTTATCAACCGTGGTTGTATTAATAAAGATATCATAATTTTTTGAAAGAGCGTGCCAATCACGTTTCAATAGAACACCGGTAAACTTAATATTTGCCTCAAGTCCGTTGGCCTTTACAAAGGCTTTGCATTGCAATAAACTTCCATCTTTGTCTGGCCCCACCATACATAATTCGGTGTCAGGAAAATACACTTTTAATCTTTGAACCACCTCAATTGCCATGATTGGGTTGTAAATACTATGAAAAGAGCGTACCCATAGTAACCGCGGAGTAACTAATTTTCTGTGTTTAAAGGGATAAATATCCATCTCAATACTATTCGGTATATATGCTATGTTAGTGAATCCAAAATCTTTGAATGAACTAAATAAATAGTGTGAGGGAGCAATAAGCAGTTTTGCGCCTCCAAAGACGAATCTGGAAAGACGCGGGTTGTTTTCTAATCTCCCAGCAAGATTTCCTCCTCTTAATATTGGCATATAGGGTATCGAAAAGAAATTGCAAACACAGGCGGCCCCTAACGCATAATAAAATCCAAGCGTACTATAAGTATCAATTAACACAACCGAAATATTTCCTTGATGTCGCACAATAGCTTGCATCATGTCCAACCAACGCGAAATTTGATTTCGTTTACTGGAAAATCTTCTAACATCATAACGCTGACCTAATAATTTCCCCAGTGTTTCAATTGAGCTGGGTGTGTTTCCGTGTAGGGATAAATTATTACCTAGATAAATGATCATATTTCTGAATTAAATTCACTATTGAGGGTATAGGAATTTTTATTTGTTGAAATACCAAAGTTGCAAAGAGTAAAAAATTATGATCCTTTGATATATAGATACCCTGCTAATTGTATTAGCATTTTTTGTGTTCCATAGAGATTCAAATAAAAATTTTATATAAGATTTTTCAATATAATTTATTACAATTCCGGTAGGGTCTAAAATATAACCTTCCATAAATTGAAAATCAGATTTTGTGAGCCATTTGTCTAGCGGAATTCCAAAACCAGATTTAGGAGCGTTTGAAGTTTTCTTTGGAAATATTTGTTCATGTATGTTTCTTAAAACTAATTTTCCCATTTTAGAACTTGACTTTTGGTTGTACGGAATGGAAAAACTAAAAGACACTAAATCTTCATCCAACATAGGCACTCTATACTCCAGACCATGAATCATAGACATCATGTCCGCTTTTTTTAAATAGTCGCTTAACATTCTTTTGTAAAAATAGTTTTTGACCATTGACTCACTAAAGTCATCTGTTAAAATGGAATTGAAACTATTTTTATAAACCTCCTTTACAATACTTGTATCATAAAGAAAGGGAGATTTGCCCTTTAAGGTATTTGATGCCGATAACCATGATTGCCATTCACAAATCATTTCTTCTTTATCACTCAACTTAACCAATTCACTTAATCTCTGAATTTTTCTTTTATTATCAGGATTCAACATTGGCCCAAGCATTTTACCTCCTAAAAGAAATATTTTTTGAAGCCATACATTATTTGAAACGGTGTGAACATAAGGCAACCAGCAAAATGACGGGTATCCATTTTGTATTTCATCACCACCATCCCCTCCAATAAGTACTTTTGAATTTTCAACTGCCTTTTTCGATAAAAAATAAAATGGTATTGCAGAAGTATCAGAATACGGTTGATCGAAATGAAGGAGCAATTTATTTAATAGTTCCAGATTTCCTTCGGTGCTCGTTTCAATAATATCCAATGGTGCATTTAAAGTTTTCGCAAATATTTCGGCAGTAGGTGTTTCGTCATACGCCTGATCGTTGAACTTAACTGATATGCCTTTGTATTTTTGGCCAGAGTTCGCAAAAGCATAAATAAGAGAAGAATCTATCCCACCACTTAATGCAATAGAAACATCAACATCTGCAACAAGATTACGCTGAGTAGCCTGTAACAACAACTCCTTTGTCTTACCAACATTCTCTTCAAAAGAAAAATCATTCGTGTCATCGAGATTGTACCTGGATAAAATTCTGGAATTCTTTTCGTTGCTTAACGCTTTAATCTCGATATACTCTCCTGGCTCAACCGCTTTTATTTCATTGTAAATTGTACCTGGCTCTATACAATAACCCAGCGATAGGTATGATTTAAGAATAGATTCATCAATCGTTAATTCCTCTTTAGCAATCTCTTTAATAGCCTTAATTTCACTCGCAAAAATAAACGAGCTGCCATCTCTGTAATAATACAGGGGTTTAACACCCGCCAGATCTCGATACAGAATTATTTTAGGTTCCGATCTGAAATCATAGATGGCAAAGGCATAAATGCCTCTGATCTCTTTAAAAAAATCAGGGCCAAATTTTAAATAGCCTTCCAACAAAACTTCTGTATCCGAATTCGTTTTTAAAGAACCCAACTTACTTTTCAGTTCTTTATAATTGTAGATCTCTCCATTAAAAACTATAAAGGCATCTCCATTACCTGATTTTAAAGGTTGATCTGCACTGCTCGTTAAATCAATAATGCTCAATCTTCTATGCCCCAGAAATACATTCTGACTATAATATTCTCCAGCAGAATCCGGTCCTCTATGATAGAGTGTATTTAAAGCCTTCCGTAACTGAGGAAGCTTATCGTTAACATTTCCACTTCTTGAACTATAACCAAAAATTCCGCACATAATAGTCTGTCTGTATTTTTAAGCAAAATGTACTCTGATTTCTTCCAGCATATCTTTATTGGATCTTTCTTTAAGATCCTTCTTATAGGTTTGGCCGATATTCATAGCCGCTACTACTCTGCTTTTACTCGCCTTTGGATCAAAGTATTCGGTGTACTTAAGCCAGAAAAGTAAAAACCTTGCCAGGAACAGCGAAATAATTCTAGGATACCTTCCCGAAAATTTATTGATTAAACTCTCTGATAACATATACGCACTGCTTGATCCACCTCCTGAAATCACTTCGTCACGTACAAGCTCACATTGTTGAAATAATAACCTCAATCCGCCCGGAGTAAATCTGTAAAAGTCATACGGCTGGCCGTGGTACGGAAAACAGAATGGAACTTCTGTGTGAATGAATCCTCCGGTTTTTGTAACCCTGCTGATTTCTTTCGATACAACCCATGGTTTCAACGTGTGCTCTAAAACCTGAGAAGAGTATACGAGCTGAAAAGTGTTGTCTTTGAATGGAATATTATGTGCATCAAAAACTATATCAACACCAAATTGATTATGAACATCAGAATTTATTACCAGACAATTGTTAAACTTGTTTTTATAGAATTCGCACTTATCTCCGGAGCCGATAATTAACACTGGTCCATTACCTGCCTTTTCCTTAAGCCATTCAAATCTTTTGCTCTCCCCGAAATCATGCGCCAGTTTGGGGAGGCTTTGTCGGAAACGATTCTTAAAAATACTTTTATCTCTAAACTCAGAGTTTTGAGTTTTCTTTACATCCTTTTCTATATCCGTTATGCTAAACAAACTTTCCTTTTCATTAAAAATAACAGGAGCATTACTGAATATGGGGTACTCCATACCTTGAAACCTCACCTGTGTATCATTTATTTTTTCAACACCCGATTTACTTAAAGGGTCTAGCAAATAATTATGAAAAAAATCTAAAATGGTCTTGTCTATCATAAAGCAAAATAATTTATAACTCAGAGCCTTGGTATATCTCCAATTTTTATAGCGGTTTCAAATTTGTGGTCACTCTGAATATTCTTAAACCCAGAGCTTAAGAAAATATTATTTACTCTTTTTAAGCGCCCTTTCATATACGGTTAGACAATCTTTGTAGTAGTTGTCCTCTGAATAGTACTTTATAAATACTTCTTTCATCCTTGGCTTAAGACGCTGATTTATACCCATCTCGTTTTCATTTAAAAGACTGTCAATGGAGGACATCCACTCTTCTACTTTAAACGTACTGCAGATAAGCTCAGGCAATTCATTTCCTATCTGCTCTACTACCCGGCCGGTTTTATATGCAACAAAAGGAATGGAAAGACCCAAATATTCAATTAAAACTAAAGGGCCCGATTCACTCTTAGCCGTGTGGATTGCCAAAGAATAATCCGGGACGATAGCCTGCACATCATAACAATCATGAATCAACTTCACGCTTTTATCCAGCTGGTATTGATCCATCATTTCTAAAATCTTCTTATAATATTCGGTATCGTTAATTTGACCTACGATATCAAGTGTGTATGGGCTACCCTTTTCCCTGAATGCCCGCATCAACTCTAAAGCAAATTCAATATTTTTTGCAGGCCTTATATTCGCTACCATCAGAATGGAGTGCGGCTTAACATTGCTTCTTGTTGGAATATTATTTTTAATCTGGACAATGTTAGACAACAAAAAAGTTTCCTCACGGGGCAACCCAACCTTATTAACTGCCCACTCAATTAAATCCCGACTTACCGCTGCGTAGGTTACCCTTTTTAAAATGAACTTCGAAAACTTAGGAATTGCGGGGTCTATAAGGATATCTCCATAATGGTCATGCGATACAATCTTAGTCTTAAATCCAAATAACAACTTCGAAAGAAAAACATATCTCAAATCATATCTCATGTGGATATGAACAATATCATATCGGTTTACGATGCGACTGAGTTTATATAATTTTAATGGATTAAACTTCCATTTTCTATTTAACGAATACACTTTTATTCCTGGTAGTAATTCCTCTGCGTATTTACCAGGAGTTAAAATGGTCAAGACATCGATTTCATGTTTTCGTTGACGAAATATATTGCACAGTGTGACCAATACACGCTCGGCTCCTCCAATGTTTAAGGTATCTATAACGTGTAGTATATTCATCTAATGAGCATCAGGAACACTGTTTAATGTGTTTTGATATTTACTTGATTTATTCAAATAACTTTTTTCTCGTGGACGACTGGCGACAGCAATTAATAGAATCGTTGGTTGCAGCGCCAATTTAAGACCATTGTGAAATGTAGATGCTAAAAATACTATAAAAAAAACCATCGAAATTTGTTTGTAAAAACCCGGCTTCTTTCTCAACTGAAAAATAGAAACAATAAAAAATAATACCCAGAGAATACCGCCAATAAATCCGTGCTCTGAAAGCGCTCTGATTATTTCATTGTGCGCCCCCGACTTAAAGCCAAAATATTTACTTTTTGCTACTTCAAAATAATAATTGGCTGTTCCAATACCTATAAGCGGATTTTCCTTAAACATTTCCCATCCATATGCCACCAATAAGTCCCTGCTGGATGTTCCTTCCTGTGCGTACCTCTCAATAATTTTACCTTCCGTAAAATCAGTTACAAACTCAATCCCCCAATATATGATGACACTTAACGGTATCACCAGAAAAATATATTTTACTTTCTTCTGCGAGAAAAATGCAACAAAAATCATTAATCCCAACATGTATAAACCTCCTCTTGAAAATGTCAAAATCATGATAAAAATAATTGCCGAAGAGAGGGTGAAATAAATTACTCTGGCAATTCCTTTTGAAAGGAAAATGCCATAAAAACCAGCAAATACACCAATGGCCAAATAAAAACTGATTTGAACTGGCCCCATTCCGCCACTGGTTTCAAAATTTGATTCCTCTGTCCATTGTATGTTTCCTTTAAGGTACACTACACTAATTATTGCAGATAAAAGTAAAGACGATATAAAAATTACTTCCAGGAAATGTTCCGTTGCCCTTTTATCAAAACTTAATTTGCTACCAATATATAGACATGACAACATCGCAGCAGTTTGTGTTAGCACTCCTGTTGTATATCTCAAATCAATAAATCGTAGTGAGCTAAGTAACTCTAACAAGAAAAATGATCCAAAATAAAATAGACCAACATAACGATATTTTTCATTAAAATTTTTAGCGAGCAAGGTATATACGGCAATAAGTATTATTAAATACTGCAAGGTTAGGTAAGGAGCGAATGCTAAATAGGTTCTTGAATAGGGTTCCAAATAACAAGCGAGAATAAACAAAGCGATAAATCTTACCGGTTTATTATTTACGTAGCTGATTAAAGTAAGCAATACAATGGCAAAATAACCCACCAGGACTAGCAAATCAGGTATTACTTTTAACCCAATTCCAAAGCCAATCGCAATCGCTAAAATGTAGTATGTGTAGTTCTTGCTCTTCAAAACGCTATATCACTATCATTTTATTTGGCAAAGAATTTCCCTTCCCCAAGCTTCCAATGTGTTTTCTCTTGCATACTCTCTTCCATTTTTTATTAGTTCTATCATATCCGAAGGAGCATGCATTAAAGAACGAATATGCCCTATTAATTCGTCTTGAGTATTAAACACTCTTCCTCTCTTATTATCTCCGACAATTTTTCCTGACAAATTAACGTTGCTGATTACCGGAATAACCCCATGAAAAAAACCTTCAATTGGCACCTTTCCGAATCCTTCATGAATTGGTGCCTGAACAATTATATCCGCTTTTCTATAGTATTCCCTTAATTGGTCTTGCTTGATGTTTCCTAAAAAAAACACATCCTCCTGAAGATTATTCTCTCTCACAAAATTCTCATATCGTTTTAAGTTTTCCCCTTCTCCTGCAACCCACAACACAAATTTGACCTTCAACATTTTTAGTTTGGTCATTGCCTCAAGAATAAAGATTTGATTTTTATTATCGGTCAATGATCCAACGGTAATTAAATTAATTCCTCTGGCAAATACATTTTGGTGCGCTAATGACTGTACTCTGCCTTCAACTTGTGTGGTCTCCATACACCAATCATCCATACTATACGATGGACTTATTGTATTATGAATGTTCTCCCTGTCGGATGGTAAACGACCATAAACAAAGACCGGACCGTTAAAATATTTTGACAAATACTTCCGCTGAAGCGCATAGGTAAATGGTTCGGACTTATATCCATTCCATGTACCGGTAAATGTGGAAAATTTCTTTTTCCTAAAAAGACTACTAATTGCAAAACCAGGAATACTGATGTTATTCGGAGCTCTGAGATATACTAAATCAGACTTGCTACAAATAAGAATTATTTTGAAGATCCAGACGGGAAGGACAAGCGCTAGTTTCAATTTACTAACGATTGAATTACCGCCCGCAAGGGGAATCGGAATAAATACAATATTCTTGTTTTCATAAACTGAAATAGCAGACTGATTATCGTTACCATTTAAAACCGGTGCGCAAATGTAGACCTGCTCAAAATAAGTAGATAAGTGATCGAGTTGCTTAACCAATACGTGAACTTTACTACCAATCACGCCCTCACTATTCCTGATATGCACGCAATCTGAAATAATCCCCAGTACCAAATTATTTTTTTTGTGTGTGCCCGGTTCTTGCATCAATTGACAGAATACATTTCAATCTCTACCCGTAAGATATTCAATCTGATCTCCATGGCGGAGCATTTTATTAGCCTCGTTATAAGCGCGAGCCACCTGAATCAGCAATTTAGGTATGAGAAGTATACTTAGTAATACACTAAATGATATCATGAATTTGCTTGACTTGTGATGAAATTTCACGTTTGACATAGCAACCCCGAGTATCACACCTTCCCTTACAAAATCGTTAGGAAAATACTTTTTGTAAAAATAGATTACACTGGGTATGGGTTTAGGGGCAAACCATTTTTTTGGTCTGAAACCGTCCCAACTTCCCATGTCTCTTAACCCACCACTTGAAACTTTGAGGTGCAGTCGCTTGGCATGCGGGTTGGAAACGCTTCTAACACCCGCCATATAAGCCCGTAGTCCAAATTCACCGTCTCCCATTCGTTGCTTATTAAATTGCAAATCGAATAATCCGATTTGTTCAAATACAGATCGTCTTACCATTGCATTTCCAGAATCAAACTGGTCGGCCCATCGAAAATACGAATAGCTTTTTGGGACTTTTGCACCCACTTTACTTATCGAAACTCCCGCTGAAATCTGTGCATCGAAATAGTCCAGGCATTTCAAGTGTTGGGCAATCCAATCCGGTTCCACTCGTGAGTCATCATCAAAAAACAAAAGAAACTCTGCATCACTTAATTTAGCAGCCCGATTCCTGGCAGTCCAGAGTAGTTTTTCATGCTGGTGTATGACCTTTATTTTTAAATCGAATTTTTCATAAAATGACGCATCAAAATTGTCACTCTGATCCATTACGATCACATCAAAATTTTTAAACTCTTGTTGTTCCAGATCAGACAATACATCTTTTAGATATTCGTATCGATTAAGAGTCGGAATAATAACACTTACTTTAACACCCGTTTTTACAAGGTTTGATTCAAATTTTTGGTAGCCTTCAAACTCTAATGGATTGCTGTATAAATCCAGATACGCTACGTGTTTGGTAGCGCGATAGGCTTTGAACTCCTTAAAGGGATTTTTGAAAGCTAAAAGTCTTCTACAGAAAACATAGCTGGCCCATTGTGATTTCCAATGTTTTCGAATAAAGATATATTGATCTTTTAACGTTAAAGGAGTTTGAAAATCATCATTAAATTGTTGCAGTCCTTTACCATCAATAGTATTCATTCCTCCCTTCCACCAATAGCGATACCCCATGTCCAGATGTTTGGCCCTGTCTGTTTCATAAGTAGGATCTGAACAAATGGTTTCATCCTCAATTCGATTTGCATTAGGATGGTGTACATAGGTTGGAAATACATCCGCCTTGGGTAAAAGATTAAAATACCAAATAGGTTGTATATACTTTACTATTGGAAACATCATTGTTTTTTTGGTATTCAAAACCACCGGTTGCAAATTATAATTCTTAACTACCTTCAAGGTTTGTATAGCGAAAAGTTAATTCTCTAAATACTTCACTACATTCTATTTTCCAGACAAAAAAATCAGTTCACGGATATCCAGCATATTATGTAAGCGATATCGTTTTGAGTTCAGCTCATCGATTCGTTTTTCCATGTCAATTATCTCAATCTTAAATCCTGCCTCTTTCAATCGATCAACAACATCTAATCCATAAATCCTTAAATGGTCGTATTGTCCAAAGTGCATGATACGATCACGCTCATCGGTAATGGCTGGATTCTCATACGTTGCATGTTTTTCGGATGGCCACAATGGAACCAATACAATGGCGATACCTCCAGGTTTCAAAATACGATACACTTCACGCATGGCCTTTCTATCGTCCGGAATATGCTCCGATACATGCGAACAAATAATGATATCAAACTGGTTATCCGGCAAATCAATGGCTTGAATATCCAGATAATAATCTGCGGAAACGTTGCGATCGTATTGACTCGTCTTATACTCTACTCCTTCTCGCTTCACCAGCCGATCAGCAATAGGCTTCTCTGGTGAGAAATGAAGAATACGAACAGCTTGCTTCGCTTTCAGATATTCCTCCAAAAACAACCATACGTGGCGATGCCGTGTGAGTGAACCACAGGAAGGGCACTTCTCATTTGCGCGTTTCGCATAGAGACCGGCAGGTAAAAATGATTTCGCATGATAACCACAGATCGGGCAGGTATACGTATTTCCTCTATACCGAAAGCGGGTTAAAATGGATTTTAATTTCTTCTTAAACATTCAGTATGTAATTATATTCCTTTAAAAAAACATCAAGCTGACGTTCGATCTTAAAATTTTCAAGAATAGTACGATGGCCATTCTGTCCTACTTTTTCACGCAACGTATCATCTTGAATTAACAATTTTAGTTTACTGGCCAACTCCGCTGCATCATAGGTGTTGATCAATAGTCCGTTTTCCATGTTGGTAATGAGTTCATCCATTCCTCCGGCAGTAGTAGAAACAACCGGAACTTGCATGGCCATCGCTTCCAGTACTGCGTTACTAATCCCTTCACTTAAGCTTGGCAATAGAAAAATGTCACACGATTCCAGGTGGGTTCTTACTTGTGCACTGGAAAGTTTACCTACAAAATGAACATCACCAGCAATACCCAAATCGTTTGCGATGAACACCAATTTCTCCAACTCTATACCTTCCCCAATAATTTCGTAACGAAATGAAATTCCCTGCACTTTCAATTCGTGCATGGCCAGCAAAGCAAACTCGAACCCTTTCTTCCAATGTAATCTGCCGGTGCTGCAAATCAGAATAGGTTCATCTCCTTTCACTTTCGTTGAAACCGATCGTTGAAATCGTTCAGTTTGTATAGCAGGGCGATTAACAAATGCTTTTCTCCTGTCTAACTGATAGAGGGTTGCACACGTATTTAGCATATCATCAGAAACACAATGAACACGATCAACTTTCTCAAATAATGCTTTTAAATCAGTGGCGCGCTTTTTATCAAAGAGCGGCCTGATCTGTTCTGCAGCTCCTCTGCAACTTATTATAACCTTACTCTTTGTACCCATTGATATCAGATCAAGATATGAAACAGCAAGTCCGGAATACTCAAAATGGATAATATCATAACCATCACTCAGGGTAAGCCATTGAAGGTATGTTCTCACCCGCGCTTTCCAATTTCCTAATTTTTTAGTTGCTCGTAAAAATTTAAGAGAAGCACCGGGTTTCGATATGATTTTACTATAGAGTCTAAAATTGAAAAGGTCACGACTGGTAAACGTATTCAGAATTTTAATTTTCCTGACGTCATCCCATTGATCCTGATAGGCAGGTAAATCATTTTTAGTATTCTGAGTAATTACGGTAAGGTCAAAACCTTCCTTTACCAGTCCTTTTACTTTATTGAAAATAAACGTTTCCGACAGCACAGGAAAACTATTCACCACAATTGCAATGCGTATTTTCATTGGCTAACGCTCCACATGTTTACCATACCAGGATGATAGAGAGTATAATGACCAGATAATCCAACTCCAGTTTTTGCGTTGCTCACAATGTTCCTTCAATAACTGTTCAAGTTGTGGCCTGTTAAAATGTACCTGGAGTGCGTTCGGCATATCCAATACTTTTTCATAAAAATCTTTTTTCATGGTGGTGCGAATCCACTCGTCTATCGGAACAACAAAACCTTTTTTTGGCAATGCTGCAAGTTCATCCCCTACCTGCTTTCGAATAATTTTTCGTAAGGGAATCTTACCTTCTCCCGGATGGAAACAATCGGCAAAAGAATAATTTGTGGCCGCCTGTATCATACCATTATTGAGTAGCGGAACGCGTACTTCTAAACTATGGAACATACTCGCCCGATCTACTTTAATCAATATCCTTTGAAGATGAAGATCGAATTCCATTTTTCGCATCAGGTGCATTAATCCCTCAACATCCTTCAGCTTGCTTTCTAAAGCTTGAGCACCTTTTAAAAAATACGCATCAGCAACCTGCGGATCGTTTAGAATTTTTGGCTTCCAAAACTGCGAACCGGAAACCGTAAGCTGACTGTAATACATCGCTGAAAACGATTTGTATTGTAACAGTACCAATGGTAAATCCTTCTTACCTACTGTGCGGTTCTTTAAAAAACTATAGAGCAAGCCAACTTTGCCCTTTAATCTTTCCTGCGTAAACCGACTTGATTTTAATGTGCGTGGATACCCCCAAAACAATTCATCCCCTCCATCGCCTGATAGTGCAACGGTAACACGCTCCTTTGTAAAGCCTGAAAGTAAAAGGGTGGGTAAAGAAGAATAATCTGAAAAGGGTTCAGAATAGGCAGCAACATTATCCTTAATTAAATGCTGCAAATCCTGCTCTTGAAAAACACGACCAAAATGATCCGTTTTAAAAATTTCACTATACGCTTTGGCATATTTACTTTCATCAAATTCCGGATCCGTGCTTCCAATATTGAACGTTTTCAAGTTGGTCACTTCGTTCTTAGCAAAATACGTTACCAAAGTTGAATCAATTCCGCCCGACATAAACGTACCCAACGGAACATCACTGATAAGTTGACTTTTTACCGATTGTCCAATGGCGGTTTCTAAATCTGTAATACCATTTGATTGCTCTACCGGAAATTCAAAGTAGGCTGTTACCGTAAGTCCTGTTTGGTTATAGGTAGCATAGTGGCCATGCGGTAATAAGAATGTGTTTTCAAAAAATCCTTCTCCCTCCGGTACATAACCTAAATCAATAAAGTGTGACAATGCCCTTGTACTGATTGGATTGTTGCGAAATGCCGGGTCCCTCACTATATGATCATACTGTGAAGAGAAAACTAACCGATCATGTGACAGTCCATAGTATAGTGGTTTTACACCCGGCCGGTCACGTGCTAAAATGATTTCACATTTTTTAATATCGTAAAATGCAAAAGCAAAAATACCATCGATGCGGTTCAACACAGTTGATACGCCATATTCCATTAATGCATACAACAACACTTCCGTGTCTGAAGTAGTTTTAAATTCATACTTCACGGATAATTCATTGCGTATGGGTGCGGTGTTGTACAACTCACCATTGTACACCAATACATAGTTACCATCTTCCGAAAACATTGGTTGGCTGGCCCGGGGATTTATATCCTGAATCGCTAACCGTCTGAATCCTAACACTACATTCTTATCATCCGACCAAAGTCCTTCCTGATCAGGACCTCGTCTCACCATGGTGGAATTAAAATCCTTGACTAACAAAGAATCCTGACTGCTGATTTTATTAAACGAACAAATGCCTGCTATTCCACACATTATTGTGTTATTTTATTTTGTTCCCAGAGATGGCTTATACTGCTTTCCCATTCTATCTTTCTAAGACACCAGTACATATCTGTCTATAGTTTTCCACTATTTTATGCCAGGTGTATTTTTCTTTTACTTTATTATATCCATTCAATCCCATCGCCTCAGCAAGAGGTTTATCGCTTATTAGTTTAATGATTTTATTCGCCAGCTCCATGTGATCAGCCTGGGCTACAATAAAGCCATCCTTATCTTCTGATATTAAACTTTTTATCTGTTCTATATCACAGCCTATGACAGGCTTTTTACAAGACCACGCCTCTACATACGAAATACCAAAAGATTCAGAACTGGATACGGAGACAAAAACATCAATAGCATTGAAGAGCTTTGCTTTTACTGCCTCATCAAAAGAGTTTAAGTGAATAACTCTTCTTTGCTGTTCTCCAGGAAGTGATTTAATTATTTCTGTGATCTTTAAAGTAAAATCAGTTTCACTTCCGGCTATTAATAAAAATGCATCCGGTACTTTATTCCAAACTTCACGCATTGCGTACAGAAGAGAGTCTATTCCTTTAAAACTTGCCTGCCTGCCAATGTAACCTATTAAAGGAGCTTGCTTAATATTATACTTTTCGCGAACTTCAGAACCGCTTCTGTTTTCCAGTGATTCAATATCTACGCCACATCCAACGCTAAATATTTTTCTTTCATTGACGCCTTTAGAGACCAGTACATCTTTCTCATAATCGGTGTTCGCTATATATGCAGAAGACCTCTTGATTGCTCTGAGTATAATTTCTGGAATTTTTGAATTGCTTTTACTTTCAAAATGAAACGCCCCAAAATAAATAAACGGCAATGGCTTTCTTTTTATCAAAGGATAGAGCATGTGTGTATACAAGCTTGAGGTGCCAATAATCACATCTGCATCTGATGACATCATTGCTTTGAACATAGAAATGGAAAGAGGTCCATTTCTCATAATACTGATGAGGTCTGTCGGATACAAATTCGTTTTCTTTCCCAATTTAATGAACTGGGTAAAAATCTTTACATGAAAACGAATGAACGGAAAACGTTTTACGACTACTCCGTTGATAACTTCATTTTTAAGAACAATAGGATTAACATTTGGCTTATGGGGGCTCTCTAACGCATCCGTAGTCAGAACGGTGACTTCATCTCCATACTCTGCCACCAGTCTTTCTGCTACTTTTTGAATAACCCATTGACTCCCTCCATAGGAAGGATAATAATTTTGAACGCAAAATGTTATTTTCATTAAACTTCCTCAGACTATCATTCACTCGTTAATGAATCCATAACGGCTAACTCTTTTCTAAAAATTCTCTCAGTTGCATCGCCACGCGGTCGGCTGACTTACCATCCGTATAGGTAATTATATTTTCCAGTATTTCTTTTCTTGCATTGCGCTTATCATTCGGCTTGTCCAGAGATTCAGCAACCATTTGAATCAACTCTTCTTTTGAATCGGCCAATGACAACCCTCCTGTTTTCACTATAGGCAAAAAGTGCTCCTGCCAATACATTCGTTTTAATTTCCTGGCCAACAATTTATCCGGATCATATGCTGGTCCAATTTGAGGTCTGTCAAAAGCGCATCCATCTACCGTCATGGTTGAACACACATTTACATGAACAGCTGAATGCTTCAAAGTTGAAACCAGTTTATCGATATCTTTCTCTGTGATGTTGGCGTACTTTAATTGTTCCTTTCCTGACCACGACTCATCATAAAACAGAAAATCATATTCTCCGATGGCATTTTTCCATCTTTCTATTTTATCGATGGGGTGACATCTGAAAAGAATCTGAAGATTAGAAGGTAAGTCTCCACGCAGTTTCGCTTCAACAATATCTTTCAGAAAGGATGGCTCATTTGGAAAAAGTGCAACCGGCCCACCCGCATACAGTAATACCGGCTTTTGTGGATCTAACCCGAATAGCGAGCACCATTTTTCTAACGGCATTATGTTTTTATCAGAAAAATAAAAATCAAACTGTGGCGCACCGGTAACGATTACTTCGGATTGTTCTTTTGTTTCCGGATAAATTCTGGAAACCTGGCTGGCATTGTATTTATTCCACACCAGGTACTGATCATAAATTACCGGTATCCAACCACGCTTTGTCAAGTTGTCGAATGATAGAATCGCTGTTGAACAAGGTATCTTATTTTCCTTTGCAATTCGTGAAAGTAATTCTTCCTGTTTATGAAACGGTGTAAGGGTAAAAAAAGCGTCCGGTTTCCAGGACGTATAGAGCGCACGGAGTTCAGCGATATTGCTATGCTGTTCGAGCATTCTCTTTTCTGAATCAAATAGATTATTTACCTGGCGCTTCAAAAGAATATGCCGAAGGTTTAACAGTTCTTTTATCTTTCTCTTTGCTACTTTAATTTTAGAAAGCCGATGATCTAAATATCTTCGTTGAATACCTTTGCCCGGTGACTTTAGTCTTCTCCGATCAAACCATAAATCAATCAACTTCCTTACATTCAAGTACTCTGAATCATAACTGCATTCGGGCATTACATGGCACTCAAATCCTCTTTCCTTAAGCTCGTTTAAAAGCGTAGGTTCATCCCATGTAAATACAAAAACCGGTTGTGCGAATTTTTGTATTTGTTCTGCCAGGCCTGTTCTAAAAAGATACCGAACAGCAAAATTGATACTTACCGGAATTAATATTCTTTGTTTTATTTTATTCATATCAGGAATCGAAATCTAAAATTATCAACAGATACACCTTAATAATTTAAAACTTCGCGAAAAGGATAGTTAAAGTATTCAAATATTTTTTCCATTTCCTCCTTTTCCTTTGTATTCAACTCAACTCTTGATGAAACAAATCCATCTTCATTCTGATTCAATTTAGAGTTCGGTGCGGTAGATTTGCTTAGCGTTTTTGACAGATCGATATACATATCATTATACTCCACATTTAAAAACTTACAAATCGCCATTATATTTTTTTTTCTGTTCGTCAACATATCACTGTAATATAAGAGCAAGAGATTTCCATTTGACTTTAGCTTGCTTTTTAACATATAATGTTCAAGGCTCCAATTAAAGGCCTGAATGGTTGCAGGTGTCTTTAATGATTCTGTTGGGAAATCATCAAAATTGCTTTTGACTACAGGGTGATAAAAAGAGGGAACCTTTTTTACAACCCAGGAACGCGAAGAATTTATCTGAGAGGTTACTACATCAAATGGATTTCTGACGATGCAGATGATCTTATTCTTGGGATAAAATTTTTGAACAAAATCAATGGCAATGTTTAATCGTATTGATTTGAGAATAATGGTTCCATTGGAAAGTAGCTTCACTATATTATTCAGTGTTCGTTTCGCATAGCTTGGCCGGATGGCATGTCCATTGAAAACATCATTCAGATAACTGTTTAATTCTATTTCGTGCTGCTTATCCTGTATGATAACCCGATGATTTAACAATCCCTCTTCAACCGCTCTTTTGTGGTTTTGAACTTGCAAAGGCTCATCAAATAGAACCGATTTTTTTACAATGTTTTGAAGCAATTCACCTAACCAGGTAGTGCCTGACCTTGAGTAGCCGAGCACAAAAATAAAATTTCCTTTTTTTCTAAAAACTCTGGAAAAGAAACTAATTACATTATATATAGTTATAGCAACATAATTTTTAATTAGCGTATTCATTCTGTTGACATTTTAAACTAATAATCTTTTTTTATAAAAAGCCAGTACCAGTGTGATAGATTAGTCGATTCAAATTTTTCAACTCTCACTTTACATCCCATACCTTT
This sequence comes from Chryseolinea sp., assembly GCA_036787535.1. Classification (GTDB taxonomy): domain Bacteria; phylum Bacteroidota; class Bacteroidia; order Cytophagales; family Cyclobacteriaceae; genus Chryseolinea. Next base: position 11,114 of record DAIQPD010000029.1, on the reverse strand, counting down.
TAAGTAGTTTAAAACTTCTTTATAGTTAATTCCTTCCCCGCGCATCCCTACTCCGCCTTTATAACTATTCACCACCGGTAAAATGAAATCTTCAGGCAATACCTTTTTCAGTAAACGAATACCTATTTTTCTTGCATATCCATTCTCACCAACGCGAAAGCTGACGCCTGATTTCTTTAATATCTTGTTAAGGTATTTTCGGATAATGCTTTTCTCCGTTAAATCCTTTATCTGCATAAACCGAAATCCTATTCCTGATTTGGCGTTACCACCAAGTAAATTCAACTTCGCTGCTCCTCCTGGTTTTAAAACCCGTAGCGTTTCTTTCAAATAATTTAAGACTACTTCCTTTTCATATATGTGTTGTAAAACAGCATACGAAAAAACGGCATCCACAGAATCATTCTTAATTTTTGAAAGCGATACGCCATCACCCACCAGTAGTTCTTTATTGGAAAAGCTGCTTAAATTTTTCTCGGCTTCTGTTACCATTGCCTGTGATATATCAATACCGATATACTTACCTACGTGTTGGGTAATGTGATAAGCAAACCTTCCTGTACCACAACCAATTTCCAAAAATGTTAAATCGGAGGGGTTTTTATTTTCAGCCAACAAGAACGGTAGTACCCACTTGTAAACTCTTTCCTTTCCATCATTCAGGAATTCTTCCAGATTCCAATCTGTTTTACTGGACGCTACATGGAACATGGCATTTTCCCTGGCAGCATTTTCCCAGTACTCTTTATTTGAACTATTCATTCTATTTAAATTTAGTAGCTTAGAATCAATATCGACTTTTATATCAAAAGCATTCTGAGATCTCCTTGCAAAATTTCTATTCTTCAGAAGGCACAAAAGAATAATCTGCTAAAAACTTGCCTTCGTGAGCACGAGGGATTTTACCAGATTTATAATAATCTCCAGATACAACTTGAAAATGGTACGCATCCAAAATTACATCCTCAACTACACCTTGCATAGTTATTCCTGCAGAAATGGAATATTTACCGGGTACCAATGGTAATTTAGGAATAACACATTCAATTGATCCTGACTTAGGAAGTACTTCCCACTTTAAACCAATAACATCATTTCTACATTTGAACAGCGCTCCGCCAAGGTGGTCATGAATACCAAGTCCCATTAGGCCATCAAGCGAATTAGAATAATTACTTTGATATTTAACTACTATTTTCATTCCCATACCTGAAGCTATCAGATCGATTTCATCATTCTTTAAATTTTTTATTGTAATGCTTGAAATCCTTACTTCTCCTTTACCTTTTCTACGGACATCTTCAGAAAGTAAATTCTTCTCGTTAAAGTTATTGGTTGATAAAAGGTAATTTGAAATAACCGCCTGTGTTTCTCCCTGATCAATTATTTTTCCACTCTGTAATAAAATAACTCTTTCACATATATTCTCTACTGCAGCCATGTCATGCGATACAAACAATACTGTCCTTCCCTGACGGGCAACATCCTGCATTTTTCCGAGACATTTTTTTTGAAACTCAGCATCCCCCACAGCCAATACTTCATCGATTATTAAAATCTCTGGATCTAAATGCGCGGCAACGGCAAATGCCAAGCGAACTTTCATTCCACTGGAATACCGTTTTATGGGAGTATCAATAAATTTCTTGACACCAGAGAATTCAATTATTTCATCAAACTTATTTTCTACTTCCTTTTTGGTCATTCCTAAAATAGTACCGTTCAAGAAAACATTTTCTCTTCCGGTTAATTCTGGATTAAAGCCAGTACCCACCTCCAATAAACTGGCTACCCGGCCATACATATCAATCTCTCCTGTAGTAGGATCGGTAACTCTTGATAAAATTTTTAACAATGTACTCTTCCCTGCACCGTTCCTACCAATAATACCAATAACCTCCCCGCGCTTCACTTCAAAAGAAGTTTCTTTAAGTGCCCAAAAAATATCCTTGTCATTCGAACCCGGTTGTATTTTACTCAATTGCCGAAGTCGCCTGAAGTTGGACAATGGAGACTTTATCCATGATCCGATTAGCGCTCCTATTGTGTCGTATTTCTCATCTTCCAACCCAATACGATACGCTTTGCCTATCCCGTTTACCTTAATTGCTAAATCATTCATTTCAATATCGCTTACGCTACGTCTGCAAACTTCCTCTCCAAATTGCTAAAAAATAACAAGCCAGTAATAAACAGAATACTGGAACTTACACCACCCATCAGAATCAAATCCCAGGGCATTACTTTAGTACTCACAAATGCCGCTCTGAAACCTTCAATCACACCTACCATTGGATAAAGTCCATATAGCGTGTAAGCAGTGCTTCCAAATTTTTCTAATATTAGCGAAGAGGGAAATACAACCGGTGCTGCATACATCATCAGCGGAGTAATAAAAGTGATTGCAAATTTCACATCTCTATATTGAATTGCAAGAGCAGAAAGCCACATGCCTATACCCGCGGTAGTCATAATCATGATGACAATAAGTATGGGCAAGTAAAGAACATTCATTCCAGGCATCAATCGATAATAGAAAAGCATAACGATTAATATCATAAAGGAAATAACGAAGTCCATCAGTTTAGACAGCACCGGTGTAAGGGGAATGATGATCCTCGGAAAATAAACTTTTGTAAAAATATTGGCGGTGCTTATCAAACTGTTACCGGAAGCATTCATGGCACCGGAAAAATAGGTCCATGGAATAAGCGCGGTATACGAAAAGACGGCATACGGTATACCATCGCTCGGTACGCTTGCCAACTTTCCAAAAACAATGGTAAACACTACCATTGAAAAAACCGGGTTGATCACAGCCCATGCAAAACCTAATATGGTCTGTTTATAAAGAACAGATACATCTCGCAATACCATAAAATAAAGCAAGTCTTTATACTGAAACAGTTCTTTGAAGTTAATGGAATTCCACCTTTTTTTTGGTCGGATAGAGGTGTGTATTAGTTTTTCCACTTCGTTATATTAAAATGAATCTCATCTAGTCTTTCTCTTTCATATCGTCTGAGCCAATAGTGTCAACACTATCCGCGCTATTGCGCACATCGTTCATTATATTTCTCAACCATTCGTTCTGCTTCTTTCCAATCCTCCAACGTATCAATATTAACATGCCACATGGATTCACTCTGTATATAGCCCAAGGTTTGGCCATATAATGAACCTTCGTTTAACAGTACATTCGTTTTAGTAATGTACACTGAACCATCGCGAAAAAAAGCAGGCGGCAAATCCTGCCTACGTGAAATTATTTTTTCTTCTCCGGTAGCAATCCTAAGAAATCCATTCCCTGATTTTTCGAAAGTCCAGTGAGGGTTAAATTCAGTTGGTACGGGTAACACCGAAATTAAAGCATCGCATTTCATTTCGATAAAACGTGTTATGGCCTCATCAATAAATCCGGGTGTACGAAACGGGCTCGTTGCCTGAAGTAAACATACTGCGTCATACGTTTCTCCTTGCTCCATGTAAAAATGAAGTGCGTGTTGTATCACCGGTAGTGTTGGAGAATTGTCAAGTGCGAGTGAGTCAGGACGGAGGAAAGGTACCTGTCCTCCAATATGGTTAACACAATCTGCAATCTCCTGGCTGTCGGTTGAAACGATGCAGCGAGAAATAAGTTTGCTTTGTTGTGCGGCATCCAGCGTGTATTGAATCAATGGTTTTGTACCGAGGATTTTAATATTTTTTCCCGGAACTCCTTTGGAACCACCGCGCACAGGTATAAGGCCTAAGATCTTCACGTCCTAATAACTGATCGTCTTATGAAACTTGAGTTGACTTTCTGCCAATATATCAGCGATTAATTTACCTGCTTCACCACCTCCATACACAAAAGAACTTTCAGGGCGTTTCGTTTTGCTCCAGGCTTGAATGGCCAACTTGATTTCATTCTCACTGTAGTTAACATCTGTGACATTATTTCCCCGCTCACGTCTGTTTTGACGCGAACCAATATTAACAACCGGTATCCCTAAGTATGCACACTCACGAATGCCCACACTTGAATTCCCAACCAAGCAATCGGATTGAATGAGTAATCGTAAAAAATCATCAGGCTCCATATTCTTGAAAAAATGGACATGATCCAGTTGATGGTGTTCACGATAGGATCGTATTCCACTTGACGTTCCATCGGCACCCGCGTCAACATTGGGCCAAAACCATAAGGTTGGTTTATTTAATGAAGCAATTGCTTTTAAAGTCTCTTCGATGTGCGCGCGTGATTGACCATGCTCAGTAGTAACCGGATGTTGCATTACCACCAGGTATCCCTTTGATAAATCAGGTCTTCCTCCAACGCCACCATACTTTTGATAGGGATCAAAATTCAACTGTGGATTCATCATAACGTGAGCAGCAAGATCGATGGAGGGACAACCCGTATTAAATACACTACCAGCCTCTTCTCCCAGTTTAAGTACGCGCTGTTTTGCATCTTCAGAAGCTACAAAATGATAGTCAGCAAGTTTGGTAATGGAGTGCCTTACTTTTTCATCTATATTTCCGGTCACCTCTCCTCCCTGAATGTGTGCTAACGGTATATTCATAAACGAAGCAGCGATAGCGGTCGCCATCGTTTCAAACCGATCAGCAACGGTAACAACAATATCAGGAGCAAGATTGTCAAACACAGTTGACAATTCGAGTATTCCAATTCCGGTTGTCTTCGCTGCCGCGGTTAAATTCTCACCTTCCAAAACATTGAAAACACGCGCACTGATTTCGAAGCCATCTTTTTCCATATAATGGATTGCCGAGCCATAACGGTCGAGCAAGGCTGACGCTGCTACCACTAATTGCAATTCGAGAGCATCATGTTCCTTCACAGCTTGAAGAAGTGTTTTTACACGACTATAGCTTGGGCGTGCAGTAATTACTACACATATTTTTCGCTTTTTCATTCCAGATCTTCGTGTTTCAAAAATGAGTAGGCAGCCAGGTCCCTGCTAATCTTTTTTCCAATTACCTCCTTAAAATCAGAAGCATTGATACCTTGTTTGGCTGGTTTTTTACTCTCTAAATCATCAAGCTTAATTTGATGTCCTTTCTGCAAGGCTTTATTAACGGCTAACGATTTTCCAAACATTATTTTTACATCGGAATCAGCAGCATTGTCATCTTTCAAAATCGGATGCGCGAGGGCTTGCTCAATTTCGCGAATACCTTTCACCAGTAATTCAATTTGGTTAATGGTTAACGAAGCGAGAGCATCCGGACCGAACATCTTCTTATCAAAAACAGCATGGAACTCAATAGCAGAAGCGCCCAGCGCAGCCGCACTCAAGGGGGCGTAGATATTACCTGAATGATCGGAGAATCCAATGGGTAAATGAAAGTGATCGCGCAGTTCTTGTATAACATTTAATCCCCATTGATTTGGTTGGGTTGGGTATGCGGTTGTACACTGCATAATTGTTACCGGACAGCCAAAAGAGTGAAGGAGATTATACGCAGTAGTGAGTTCGGCCATAGAACTCATACCCGATGAAAGGATGACCGGTTTTCTGGTACTGGCAATTTTCTCAAGCAGCAACAAATTGGTCACTTCACCTGATCCGATTTTATACCGCTTTACTCCAAGGTTCTCTAACAATTCAACCGCAGCAATTGAAAAAGGGCTGGACATAAATTCAAGGCCAACCTTATCACAATGCTCTTTTAACCCCTGCCATTGTTCAGGAGTAAACTCCATCCGCTTCCAATAATCGAAACGCGTATTGTCTTCGTATGAAAACTTAATGCGGAAAGGTTCATGTATACTACTTTCGGCTTGCGCGATGTGAGTCTGAAATTTTATTGCGTCAACTCCAGTTGAAGCAAGCGCATCAATATAACTATGCGCAATGCCAAGACTTCCGTCATGTGCCTGGGCAATTTCAGCTATAAGGAAAATTGAATTGTTCACGATATTCTCAACTAAATGCAGGAATCAAGGAACCCACTACAACTACTTTGATATACAGATTAAAATACCTGACACTTTGTATCTTTTTCCAAAAAAGTACAGAAGCCTTTCTCTATGACCCCAAAATGGATATCTGGATTTTCTGATCCGATAGGCTTCAATATCTTTAATGGAAATAATTTTACTGGCTTTAATCGAAAAGTTATTCCCATCAAACAAACCGGCTATTTCATTTGGTGTAGGTCTGAATCCATTGTCAATAGGATCATAATGTAATCGATATTTATAGGGAACCGTGATTAGAATGTAGCCTGTATTCTTTACGGACTTAACTAAATTCTGAACCACCAGATTTATATCGACAACGTGTTCCAGCAAGTTGGTGCACAGCACTAAATCAAACTGGCCAGAAAACTGATCACCAAATGATAGTGAGGTTATATCACCAATTACATCAACACCTTCATCTTCTTTTAAATCAATGTTCACCACATGAGTGCCACCTTTTTCCATCGGGGCGATAATATTGTTATGGATATGGGGTTGAATTTTAGTTCTAAAAACTAAGGACGAGGAACCGATATTTCCAACTTGCTTTATTTCGCTACTCTCTAAACCAGCGATAGCATCCCGAATCCAAATTGACTCTTCAGCAAACATATACGATATGCAAAATTAAAACGCTATTCATAATACCCATTGCCACTACCCTTTTTACCATACCCATAGCCGTAGTGATAGGCATATTCCTGTCCATAGCCATAGCCCAATCCAGACTTATAAATATCATTGAGGAGTATACTCATGTTATTGAGTTTGCCTGATCGATAGAATTCATCTATGCTTCTAATAAATGCTTTCGGAGAATAATTTTGACGTAATACAAACACGGTGTGATCTACAAATTTGGAAATCACAAATGCATCCGTAACCAGTGCCAGTGGTGGCGTGTCAATGATGATATATTCGAATTGCTCAGCGGCTAGTTTGAGGAATGTTTCAAAACGATCGGTCAATAAAAGTTCAGAAGGGTTAGGTGGAACCGGGCCTCCACTAATAAAGAACAGGCTATCAATTTCAGTATCCTGCACCACATCGTTGAACTCAGAAAGACCAGATAAATAGGTGCTCAGGCCAAATTGATTGGGGCGGCCAAAGTCTTCAAATATTTTTGGTCTTCGCATATCCGCTCCCACGATCAATGTTTTCTTTCCGGAGAGCGCAAATACGGTTGCCAGGTTAATGGTAGTAAACGTTTTTCCTTCCCCACTAATGGAACTGCTCACCATAAAAATTTGCTTGGGTTTGTTCCCTGTAAAAAAATTCAGATTGGAGCGCATCGCACGAAAGGATTCCGCAACGCCAGACTTGGGATGTTCTTTTACTGCCAGCTTATTTCCATCGGAGTGCCCTACTCCACCCAGAAAAGGAATAGAAGTCATCTTATCTATGTCTTCTTTGGATTGAACCCTATTGTTGATGAGTTCAAAAAGAACAAAAATGATGAGCGGAAGAGCTAATCCAATAATAGCAGCAATGGCATAGTTTTGAGCAGGTTTTGGTGAGATAGCCCCTCCCACCATTGGTGGGTTTACCATCAAAATATCGGAAGTGCTGGAGGCCTCTGAGATACTTGCTTCCGATAACTTTTGCATTAAGAACACATACAAATTTTCCAGCAATGAATAATTGCGTTGCACGGAAATCAACTGACGCTCGGATGCAGGAAGCAGATCCAGTTGTCTTTCAATTTGCTTGAGTTGTTTGTTGAGGAAGTCTAATTTTATTTTGTCAGTAGATTTTAAAGTTTCTACCGATTCGAGTACGTTCTGTTTAATCTCGCGTATGCTTTCAAGTTTATTGTTCACCAGGGGATTTCGTTCGCGGGAAGGATCCAGGTATAACTTGATCTCCAATTGCAAGTCTACCATTTTGCTTAATAATGATCCCAATACAGGATCCATCAAACCAATGGATGATGGCAATACAATCTGATCGAGGTTTTTATCTCCTTTGTGCAAATATTCCCTTAAATACTGATAATAATTTTCACGGATCAGCAATTCGGATTTTTGCAATTCAAACTCTTCTATTCTCGTTAAGTAACGTTGTGCATCCTCACTCATATCCTTTATGCGGCTGTTGTTTCCAAAGCGCTCCAATTGAAACTCTACTGTGCGCAAGGAGTCTTTTATATTCGTGAGTTGCTTTCTTATAAAATCAATTGTGCGCCTGGCGGTTTCGTTTTTCTTTTCCAAATCCCGGGCCTGGTAGGAAGCTATAAGGCTTTCCAAGAAATCACTTTCTTTTCGCGCATTGTTTCCGGTTAAACTTAAATTGAGTACCCCTGAGCCCAACTCTGCCCAGTCTACCTGAAGCCTGTTCACATACGAAGCAGCAATTGCATGGGGATTTCGAATGACCAATAAAAAAGGGACTCCGACATAGGATTCTATTTTATTAACCTCGTTCCTTCGGATGCAAAGTCTGTAGTCATCAAACTGAATCGAGTCATTGATGGTGAACACCGTGGCAGGTTCATCATCTCCTTCCGAATACCGGGCGAGCGAATAATGGTCTTTATCCACCAGTTTGAATAAAAAGCTACCTTCTTTGATCTCCAATGGATCGCACCACGAAGCCACTACCGGCATGTAATCATACGCTTCAGTGGTCATGAAATATCCTTCACGATAAAACATAACATGGAAGCTCTGATCTTTAATTACTTTTTCAATCAGCGGATACGAACGGATGATGTACGGTTCATTCAAATAATTGCGGTAGGGATCGATCAATGAGTTTTTATATAACAGGTCGGCTGCGCCACTCATTTCTTTTGCCTCCAAAATAACAATGGAAGAAGAGATGGGATAAACCTTTTGGGTATAGCGGGTTTTATAAAAGGCAATAACCAATGCTGCTACCAATGTAATCACGATCACATACCAAAACCGTAAGGCACGGGCGAGTACCCGTTTAAAATCCAATACAAACCCTTGTTGCTGGCTTTGATTTTCTTCCTGATCAAATGATGCGTTATCCACTTATTTGGTAGAGTTAATTAAGGTAAGGGTAATTAAAAGCAGGGACAACGATGAAAGTACCACTGCCAGATTCTGACCGAAATACTTTCGATACGATCGTTGCTTTAGTGCACCGGTAATGAGTACATCATTTTGATGGACATAGTAATACGGTGAGTTGATAAAATTTTCATCGAGTAAGTTCACATAGGCTATTTCTGTCTTCCCGTTTATCTGGCGGATCATTTTCATATTTTTTTTATCGGCCAAATCAGTAAGCCCTCCCGCTAAACCAATGGCTTCCAACAACGTAACCCGATTATTTGTAAAAATGACTGTACCCTCCCTGTTTACCTCACCCAGCATGGTCATCCGGTAATTCATGAGCCTGACTTTTACAACGGGCGAATCCAAATAATCCTTCGCCAATTGTTGTAATTTATCCTGCAATTGAAAAACACTAAGCCCTGCTACTTTTACTTTGCCAATAACCGGGTAGGGAATTTCACCATTTTCATCTACAAGTTCTCCCATTAAAAGCGCATTTCCTGGAGTTGCGGTCTGTTGCTGTTGCTGAAGTTGACTAGAGAGGAAATCGTATTCTTTAGGGCTTAACGATTCAAACCGAACCGAAATCAAGTCGTTGGTTTGGATTAAATAATCATAGGGCTCTACCTGATAGGTGCGTACAATGGAGTCGATCGGCAGTTGACCCTTGCTGGGATTCACATCATCCTTTTGCAGATATACAAACTGCTTATTTGTTACACACGAAGAACCTAGTAAGAGTATACTAACGTACAGAAGCAAACAATTTCTTCTCATTATATAAAGGCGCATAAGGTCAAACCTAATAAAAAAAAGACAAATACTCACAATCGTTCACAGCTTCGCCTCCTCGGTCACAGTTTCGAGTTTTAAGTTTCGAGTTCAAAGTTCAAAGTTTCGAGTTCCAAGTTTCGAGTTCAAAGTTCCAGGCTCCAGGTTTCGAGTTTTAAGTTTCGAGTTTCAGGTGCAGGGTTCAGGGTTCGAGGCTTAGAGTTTGAGGTTTGAAGTTTGAGGTTCTCCCCACACGAGCAAGGCATCTTTGACGTGAGCGTCAGTTTCTAAAAAATGTTCTTGTGTAGTGTGATTGACTATGATATTGCGATGGATCAGTTTTTTGGCCTTTTCCACCAATTGATTTAAATATTCGGTGTTAACGTTTCCTACCAGGAGTACTTCTATTGTTCCCGTATCTTTTCCGTGGGCATAGTCGCCAATAATATAGGCGGACTTCAGATCGCCAAGTTTCGTCACAATATTTTCAATGATTCCATCGATGCCCAGGTATTTGTGCATGAGGCTCTTTAATTCATTGAATAAAGGATGTTGGGTGTTGGCCTGATAAAGAATAGTGCGGCCCTCTTCTCGTGAAATTAAATAACCTGCTTTTGAAAGATTATTTAGTTCGTGCCGGATGGCATTGGTTGATTCTCCAAACTCTTCGGCAAGTCCGCGGAGGTAGGCAGATGATGCCGAGTTCACAAAGAACTTGAGTAGCATTTTTAGGCGTGTCTTGGAAGTAATGAGGGTTTCTAACACGTATCAAAAATACTGTAAAAAACCAGATGAGTAATACACTTACTCGATAATTATGGCTTTGGGAGGGTTGGGAAGCTGTTGTTCGTGATCTGTTAAAGGTTAATCGTTTATGGTGGCGACTGCTCTTCAAAGTTCTCGTCATTGCGAGGTACGAAGCAATCCCCGCGTGACAAGGTGCGAAAGGAGAAAACGCAGTGACGTTAAGGGATGTAGATTCTTCAATATGTACTTGCTCGTTTGTATTTCATAGTGGGGGGATTGCTTCGTCAGCTTTTAATGTCTTGAAATGTATTGAGAGTCTGGATGCTTCCTCGCAATGACGTGGTCTTTTTGATGTTGGTGCTCCGAAGTTCAACGTCATTGCGAGGTACGAAGCAATCCCCTCACTACGGAGTGTAAAAGTAAAGAAGCAGTGACGTTGAGTGATTTAGATTCTCAGAATATGTACTCGTTCGATTGTGCTTCGTAGGTGGGGGATTGCTTCGTCAGCGTTTAACTTCTTGATAACGAATGAGAGAGCGGATGCTTCCTCGCAATGACGTGGACTATTTTTTTTGCTATTCATAGTTCCGTCATTG
>DAIQPD010000213.1:0-7067 GCA_036787535.1 Chryseolinea sp. | reverse complement strand
TATTACTCTTGCCTCAGGAATCCCTGCCTGACGGCAGTCAGGGAACCTGCATCAAAAGTTTAGGAAACTCCTATTCCCTGCCTACCGGCAGGCAGGTATCCATTGAACTACGAGGCCATAAAGGTCGGCAAAGATAAAAATTATTACTTCTCATCAGGTAGCTTCTGTTGGCCAGGGAGAAAAATCGAAGCCGCCTTTTAAGAAGTTTGGAAATATCTGAACGTGCTTCTTCTTTACCTCTTCGTATAAAGTCTGTTTTAATCCAACAATATTGTCGTTTGTAGTGGCCGATACAAAAATGATATGCTCAAACCCGTGCTCTTTATAGTAGCCTTTCATCTCCTCCAAATCAGCATCAGGGTTTTGTTTTTTATAGAGATCGATTTTATTCAGAACCAAGATGGTTGGAATATTAGCGGCTCCAATTTCTTTTAAGGTATTGCCCACTACTTCAATCTGATTATTGTGATGTGGATGAGCAAAGTCTACAACATGAACCAAAACATCCGCTTCGCGCACTTCATCTAAGGTAGATTTAAAAGATTCAATCAAATGATGTGGTAGTTTGCGAATAAACCCTACCGTATCCGAAAGAAGAAATGGAATATTTCCAAACACTACTTTTCGCACGGTGGCATCAACAGTAGCAAAGAGTTTATCTTCAGCTAATACACCTGATCCGGAAAGTAAATTCATAATGGTCGACTTCCCTACGTTGGTATACCCAACAAGCGCGACACGAACAATATCGTTTCTTGATTTGCGCTGTGTGAGGCGCTGCTTCTCTATTTTTTCGAGTTTGTCTTTTAAGATGTCGATCTGATAGCGGATGTTTCTTCTATCCGTTTCTATTTCGCGCTCACCCGATCCACCTCGTGTTCCGGTTCCACCACGCTGTCTTTCCAAATGAGTCCACAATCGTGTTAATCGGGGTAACATATATTGAAAGCGCGCAAGTTCTACTTGTGTTTTCGCCTGAGCCGTTTGTGCTCTCCATAAAAAGATGTCGAGAATCAACAGGCTTCTGTCGTAGATTCTTACTTTGAGATCATCATCTTCCTGATTATCGTTTATCTCCTTTTCCAGATTTCGAAGCTGCGAAGCACTAAGATCATCATCGAAAATAACATGCTTTACCTTATTGCCCTGTACAAATTCTTTTAGCTCTTGAAGTTTTCCTTTACCTAAATAAGTTCTGTTATCCGGATGCGGTAGATTTTGCACAAACTTGCGCACCGTTTTAATACCAGCCGTTTCAGCTAAAAACGCCAATTCATCTAAATGTTCCTGAGTTTCTTCTTGCCTGCGGGCATCACTCAATGCCACCAAAACTGCTTTGATTTCTTTTACTTGCATACTACTATAACCGATGGCGCGAACTTAATGCATTAATTTGAAACCGAGTTGTAACACTGGGTTACTTTTTTCTACTTTTGCTGAATCTAAACCGGAGATTTTTCTAATAAACCTGCGATTTCGACACTTTGTCGAAGAAAGGACTTAGGAAGCCTTAAAGAAAGGAGCCCCCAGATGAGAATTGCCATAGTCCTTAATACCTCTTGGAATATTTATAATTTCCGAATGAGTTTTGTGCGCACCTTGATTGATCAAGGATATGAAGTGCATACCATAGCACCCAATGACGAATACACTAAATTCTTAACCGAAGCGGGCTGTATACATCATAAAGTGCGTATGGATAGTCGGGGTGCTAATTTCATAAAAGATTCTGCGCTCATTGCAGAGCTCTTCCTGATCTATCGAAAGTTAAAGCCGGATGTCATTTTACATTACACCATTAAGCCAAATGTTTACGGAACACTTGCAGCATCGATGCTGAATATTCCGGTCATCAATAACGTTTGCGGTTTAGGTACAGTATTTTTAAAGAACAATCTTGTATCTGCTGTTGCTATTCTTCTATATAAAATAAGCTTCCGTTTTGCGAAAAAAGTATTTTTTCAAAATCACGATGACTTAAAACTTTTTGTCGACAAAGGACTTGTTCCTGCGAATGCAGTGGACCTCGTTCCTGGATCTGGAATTGACTTGCGGAAATTTCAGCCGGTACCTTTTAAACGAAATGAAAAATTCACTTTTCTGCTTATATCCAGGTTAATCACAGATAAAGGTATTCTTGAATATGTAGAAGCTGTACGAAGATTAAAGTCAAGTGGAGTAGATGCCCGCTTTCAAATCCTTGGTGCTATTGATGAGGAGCATAAACGTGGAATTAAAATACGAGTAATAGAAGAATGGATTAATTCGGGAACAATAGAATACTTAGGTACAACCGATGATGTTCGGCAGTTTATAAAATCAGCTGATTGTATTGTTCTTCCATCATACAGGGAAGGTACACCAAGGACTTTACTTGAGGCAGCAAGTTCGTCCAAACCAATTATCGCTACAGATGTACCAGGCTGTAACCATGTGGTAAGAAACCAGTACAATGGCCTTTTATGTAAATTAAAGGACGCTAAAGATTTGGCTGATAAAATGAAACTGATGTCGGAATTCGATGATGCTAAACTGAAGGTTTTTGGTGAAAATGGCCGGACAAAAATGGAGGCTGAATATGATGAGTATGTTGTTATTAATAAATATTTGGAAACGTTGAAAAGCCTGAATTAAGGTGACGCAACCTTAAACGATGTAATGCATGAAAATAATACCTACTGGTATTGATCAATTGGTAGAAATCATCCCTTATGAATTGGAGGACAATCGTGGTTGGTTTGTTGAACTCTTTAAAGAAGATTTTTTTAAAGCGAATAACCTGAACTACACATTTGTTCAGGATAATAAATCTTTTTCAAAAAAAGGTGTCGTGCGAGGACTGCACATGCAACTTGATCCGCATGCTCAGGCGAAACTGGTTAGTGTTATTCAAGGCAAAGTTTTAGACGTGGTTGTGGATTTAAGAAAAGGTTCTAAGACATTTTCGGAGGTGTATTATTGTGTATTGGATGGATCCCGTCATAATATGCTCCTTGTTCCTCCTGGCTTCGCACATGGCTTTGCGGCTATGGAAGATTCCATCTTCTTCTACAAATGTTCCAATCACTACAACAAAGATTCTGAAATAGGCCTGATCTGGAATGATCCTCAGTTAAATATTGACTGGCAATTATCACATCCCATTATTTCAGAAAAAGATATGCAACTCCCTACAATGGCTGAATTGTTAGGAAAATCAGTAATTTCACGCAACTGAATGCTTTTTTAATCTTGAGACAATCGTTTTTTTTAAGAACTGGTTTTTATTTGTTTGTTGGGCTCATTGCCACCTCATGTGCATCGTATAAGCAGAATATTATGTTTAAGGTGCCAGATGGTTTCGCTTTGGCAAAACAGGCTGATTCTGTTGAAAAAAACTATATCATTCAGAGAAACGATTACCTTACCCTGGAAGTCTATACTAGCAATGGGGAGCGAATTATAGATCCGGATTTAAAACTCACCAGCAACAATCTGAATTCTACAATTGACGATAAGGAGGAACCCACTTACCTGATTAATGCTTTAGGCACAGCTCGGTTTCCAATGGTGGGTGAAGTGAAGTTAGAAGGACTTACCATACAGCAGGCAGAAGTTATTTTAGCAGAATCCTATAATCAATTCTATAATCAGTCTTATGTTCGATTGCAGTACACAAACAAACGAGTAATTGTGTTGGGGTCTCCCGGTGGTCTTGGTGGGAGTGTAGTGCCACTGACGAACGAGAACATGAGATTGACTGAAGTTCTCGCATTGGCAAAGGGGTTGAATCAGGATTCGAAATCAAAAAATATTCGGGTATTGCGTGGAGATCAGGCGTTTGTTATTGATTTCAGTACGCTAGAAGGTTTCGTTAAAAACAACATGATTATGGAACCTGGAGATATTGTGTATGTAGAACCAGTGAGAAGACCTTTTTCAGAAGGCTTGCGTGATAACGCAGCAGTGTTTAGTATTTTCACCAGCGTATTAACACTTATTATCGTGTTGGTTTCACTTTAAAAGAGCTCTGAGTTGAACAATCAAAAGAATATCCGATCACAGTCTTCAGCACCTGAGGGGATAGACTTTAACACACTTCGTATCGTTATTCGAAGTAACAGGATTTGGCTTATCCTTATTTTTATTGCGATTAATACCTTGGCCTACCTGATGATTCGCTACACTAAAAATGTATATGAATCGGAATCCGAGTTGAAGTTAGATATTAAGAAAAATGCAACCGAGCTTGGGATAAAGGGTGTAGTTGATGATCAGAGTATTAACATTGTGGCAGGTGAGATTGAAATTATAAGATCGAAGTTATTTCTAAGCCATGTTATCGATTCAGCAAATTTAGATGTAAGCTATTTTAGTGTTGGTCGTTTATTAAATGATGAATTGTATACGGGTGGTCCCTTTTTTCTAGAACAGCATAATGTTAAGAATAACCGATTTCTGAACACCCCAATATATTTTGAAGAAAAGGATAGTAAGAATTTTGTTCTTACTATTGGAAATCAGATTGAAAAAATTGAAGGAAAATATGATCAACAAATTTTACTTCCAGATCTGGAATTAACTATCCACAGAAACAATGAGTTTTTGAAAGGGACTGAGATTGGATATTTCTTTGTATTGAATAGCCATGATGTCTTGCTGAATTATTTAGCTGAACGATTAGAAGTTGAACCTATAAACTTCGATGCGAATACGATACGGGTATCATTCAAAGACAATAATTCTTTTAAGGCTTATGACATATTGAATAAGATTGATACCATCTATCTTCAGTATAGCAACAATCAAAAGAATCTGGCAAATAAGCAAAAAATCGATTGGGTGTCGAATGAGCTTGCTCGTATTGAGGAAAGAATGGAAGGTTTCGAAAATTATTTTGAAAACTTTACACTCCAAAACAAAACCAATAATCTGGATGAAGATTTAAAAAATACAGTTACCGCAATAAACAAGATAGATTCACAGCGTTTTGAAATCACACGAAAAATTAAGGACATCAATAGTTTATTGGATGGACTTAGTCAGGGTAATTTTTTCATTAGCCTTTCACAGCAACAATTTCTCCCGACCTCCCTTGTAAAGAATCTGGAAACTCTTGAACAGCTTTATCTCGATCAGGAAAAATTAAAGATGTCGTATAGTGAGGTTACTTTTGCTTTTCGCGAAAAGCAAAAGGAAATTGAAACGATTCAGGAAAAAGTATTGTCTCAATTAACGGAATCAAAAACAGACGCAATGCGAAAATTGCAAGAGTTAAACCAGCGAAAGATACAGGCAGAAAATACGTTTGCAACATTACCCGACAAGAGTACACAGTATTCAAAGAATTTACGATACTATAAATTATACGAACAGTTTTACCTGTCGCTGATGCAATCAAAATCGGAGTTTGAAATTGCGCAAGCCGGAAGTATCCCTGATTTTAAAATATTATCGCCTGCGTCCATGCCGGATAGTCCAATCTCGCCAGACAAGAAAATGATACTCGGAATAGGTTTTGTTGCGAGCATGGTGATCATTCTCTTTTTTGTTGGTGTTGTTTACTTATTAAACAATAAGATTACCAATGTTGCTGAACTTGAAAAAATAGATGGGGTATCTGTTTTGGGAATTGTTCCGGCATCCCGGTATGCAGTAAGCAATGGTCTTCACATCATTGATCATCCTAAGTCGATGGTAAGCGAAGCCATTCGTACACTTCGTACTAATCTTGAATTTTTCAATACAAGTAAGAACCGGAAAGTAATTGCAATTTCGTCTACGGTTTCGGGTGAAGGAAAATCATTTATTGCAATGAACCTTGGAGGTGTAATTGCGCTATCGAAAAAGAAAGTAGTACTGCTTGACCTTGATATGCGCAAACCAAAAGTAAATCTACCTACCTCAGTTGAGGATAAATCAAAGGGAGTAAGTACCATTTTGATTCGCAAGAACTCCTGGCAGGAGTGTATTACTAAAACCGGGCAGGAGACATTTGATTACATTGCATCTGGTCCACATCCGCCAAACCCATCTGAATTGTTGCTAAATGGTGAGTTCGAGAACTTACTAAACGAACTGAAGGAGAAATACGACTACATTATATTGGATACCCCACCGGTCGGTCTCGTTACAGATGGTATTATGGCTATGAAACGAGCTGACATTTCCATTTATGTATTCCGCGCCAATTATTCAAAGAAGGATTTCCTGGACAACCTTCAGCGAATTATTAATATCAATACGTTTTCAACGATTACCACATTACTGAATGCTCTTCCATCAACGGGTGAGAATAGTTATGGGTATGGTTATTATGAAGAGCCTAAACGGAGAGTTTGGATACAGAATTTTTTTAAAACATAATGCTCAATTGGTTAAAGAAGAAGGATGTTGAAACTCCTGTCGAATCGTTATATATCGACATTCATTCCCATCTTCTTGCGGGTATTGATGATGGTGTTCAATCCGTTGAACAAGCTGAAGAAATTATTCGCCACTTTCAGAAGCAAGGCTACAGCAAGCTCATCACAACCCCTCATGTTATCAGTGATGCCTATCGAAACACACCAGAAATAATCAGAGAAAAACTCGAGGAGCTTCGTGCGCATCTCAAAAACGTAAACGTAAATGTTGAGATTGACGCAGCCGCTGAATATTATTTAGACGACTTTGTATTCAAGTTAATTGAGGAAGACAAAGAAGTACTGACGTTTGGTAAAAAGTATCTCTTGTTTGAAACCAATTTTTTAACAGAGCCATTAAACATGAAAGAGTTTATTTTCATGGCAAGTGTTAAGGGATATAAAATCGTTTTGGCGCATCCTGAACGGTATCAATATATGCATCAAAACATAAACAAAGCAAACGACTTAATCGATCGCGGGGTTCTGTTTCAAATTAATATGAACTCTATTGCGGGGCACTATGGGAAAGAAGTGGAGGCGGTGGCAAAAAAATTAATTGACCGCGGCTGGGTTCATTTTCTTGGAAGTGACTGCCATCACATGCAACACGCAAAATTGATTGAAGAAGTGAAAGTTAAAAAATACTTTCAAAAAGCACTTTCATTACCACTTTTAAATAAC
>DAIQPD010000212.1:0-7089 GCA_036787535.1 Chryseolinea sp. | reverse complement strand
TTTTATTGATTTGAAAAGAATTTTCTTTCCCTACCCGATCATGTCGGATCATTCGCATCAAACCTGTTGCTTCACCCATAGCATAATCGAACTGTTCAAAGTTGGTAACACCAACTGTCATTTGATAATAAAGCTGTCGACCACCTGCTAGCTGGTTTCCTTTCTTGATGGGAACATAAACTGTGTTGTCATAATTATTTCCTGCTACTCTTCCCTTTTCATCCAATACGCCAATCACTTTAAACTGATTTCCTAAAACAGTAACTTTTGAATTGATTGGATCCTCATTTTTTTCGTAAAGTGCCTTTGCAATTTCAGAACCGATAACAATCACATTCGATGCGTTCTCCATTTCCAGCATAGAGAAGTTTCTTCCTTGTGCAAAATCAATCCCTTTGATCGCCATAAAATCGGCATTGATCCCATCTACCTGAACGTTAGGATTTGTTTTCTTGGAAAAATGCTTCACCTCTGCCGCAAAAGAAACTTGCCCCCTGATGCTGATGGTACTGGGTACATTGTACTGTTTGATAAAATCCAGCGCTTCGTTGAGTTGAACTGCCGGATATGACTTTTCAGTTACCCCTTCCTTGTTACTTCTTCTATTATTATAGGATTGGATATCAAAGGTATTCACACCCAATGAGGCAAAACTATCCGCTACCGTCATTTCAATTCCGTCAATTGCTGTAAAAATCCCCACGAGAGAGGTAATGCCAATGGCAACAATTAAGGCCGTAAGCACAGAGCGAAGCATGTTTGCCTGAACGGAACGGAGACCTTCTTTAAAATTTTCAATCAGATTCATCGGAAACTTTTAGTGCTTAATAAACATCTATACGTTGTTAAAATAGCGTATTTGTTACAGTTTAACATTAAATAATTATGGATCATTTCATTTTTCCTTGCCGAAGTACAAATTATGGACAAGGCAGTGTAAATTTGATTCACTAAAAGGTGGTTTGATATGAAGCGTAGCCTAGTATTAGTTGTACTTATCCTGTTGATTGGCAAAGATCTCCCTGCCAATTCGATTTTCATTCCAATGGATGAAAAGCAAACCAATCACCTGAAAGCTTATGGAATTGCATACTGGATTTTAAAAAGCGACAACGAAGTCGACTGGCTCTTAAACTACAGGGGTGGAAGTTTTATGTGTGATTATCATCCCGCTATTCAAAATGAATTGGTGATTCGGGGAGTGAGCTTTGAAGTAATCTCGGCCGCACAAGCCAACCAGATCATTACCGAGATTGCCAGCCCGGCATTGAACTACGACATCATGAAGTTGGAAAAGTATCCGCGCATTGCAGTGTACTCACCAAAAACAAAACAGCCCTGGGACGATGCCGTTACCCTGGTACTTACCTATGCCGAAATTCCCTACGATATTATTTTTGATGATGAAGTGCTGAGTGGAACATTGGCCAAATACGACTGGATCCATCTGCATCACGAAGATTTTACCGGTCAATATGGAAAATTCTATGGCCAGTTTAGCAACAGTCCCTGGTACATAGAAGCACAGAAAGAAGCTGAAGAAACAGCTCGGAAACATGGCTTTCATAAGGTATCCATGCTCAAGTTGGCAGTTGTGAAAAAGATAAAAGAATTTGTTGCCGGTGGTGGCTTTCTTTTCGCGATGTGTTCTGCGACCGATACCTATGATATTGCATTGTCGGCTGAAGGTATTGACATCTGTGAACGGATGTATGATGGTGATGGGATAGATCCACAAGCACAGGAAAAAATAAACTATCAAAATACACTAGCCTTTACGGATTTTAAACTTGAACGCAATCCACTTCAGTACGAATTTTCTGACATTGATGACCAGCCACAGGAACGTGGCTTAAGACAAGACAATGATTACTTCTCGCTGTTTGAATTTTCAGCAAAGTGGGATCCGATACCTTCTATGTTAACTCAGAATCACACCCGAATTATTCAAGGCTTTTTTGGACAAACCACTGGTTTCAAGAAAAGGTTGATTAAACCTGATGTGGTGATTATGGGAGAGAATAAAGAAATTAAAGAAGCAAAATACATTCATGGCATTCTTGGAAAAGGTTTCTGGACCTACTATGGTGGGCATGATCCTGAAGATTATCAACATCAGGTAGGTGAAGAACCTACTGATTTGAATCAACATCCAAATTCACCAGGATATCGTCTCATTTTGAATAACATACTCTTTCCGGCAGCGAAGAAAAAGAAACAAAAAACGTAGTACGTTAAACAAATCAAATATTCTTTTTCAAGCCAATACCTTTACTAATTATTTTCAATACTTTTCCAGATGTTTTTATGCTCCCCCTCTTCAATATGGACTTTGGTTGCGATTGTGTTGATGTTTCAATGCAGAGCTGTTGATTCTAATGAAAAGCAAGAAAAAGAATTGCAGAAATTAATAACAAAAACTATCGGCACAGCATACGATTCAATTTTAAATGAATCCAAATCCTTTATACTTTGCGTTCAGAATGTTCCGGAAAATAAGATTGGAACGATGTACACAAACTTTTTGGTGATCGACCTAAAAACGAATATCATTGTTGAGCGTGGAAAATATCTTCACGGTCATTGCAAATGGATCAATGATTCCGCCATTGAAGTAATCGATATGCCCGGAACAATAAAAGAAAATCAATCATCTTCTGATTTTAGAAGGGTAATTGTTATCAATCAACCAAAAAATCAAACGCTTTGAAAAAAATCCTTGCCCTCTCGTTCACTTTCATTGGAGCAATCTTACTGGTTATCAATGTAGGCACTACAACGGGTAGTCATTTTCAAAATGAATCATCCTATTTCGAAAATGAAGAAGATGACGAGCATTATGATTTGGAGTTAAACGAAGAAGAGGATCATGAGGATGGCCCGGGAGAATTTTTGAAATTCCATAGGGGAATCCGCACACGCGATGGTGAGGATGCTCCTGCTTACAAATCTGGTTACAAACTCAATGCACTAACAAAAGCTAAAGCTGAGGCGCGAAGAAAAAACTCCAATGGAGCGCGCATACAATCCAACGGTGTATTATCATGGGATGAAAGAGGTCCGGCCAACGTGCCTGGCAGAACCCGTGGATTACTGGTCGATCCGGATGATGCAGCAAAAAATACCTGGTATGCTGGATCGGTAGGTGGTGGTGTTTGGAAGACTTCAGATGGAGGATTAAGCTGGAATCATATTACTCCTGATCTTCCCAATCTGGCGACTTCAGTTCTGGCAATGGCGGAATCCAATCACAATGTAATTTTCATTGGAACGGGTGAAGGATTTGGAAATGCAGATGCTGTGGATGGCGTTGGTATTTTTAAATCGGATGATCGCGGTGTTAACTGGCAACATCTAACTTCCACTATTAATTTTGGTGATGTAAACCGAATCATTATTGATCCTGCAAATGAAAATATTGTAGTTGCTGCATGCAATGATGCAATTTATCGAAGCACAAATGGAGGAACCTCCTGGACAAAAAGATTAAACCAACCATTCGTTCAGGATTTAAAAGCATTGCCCGGAAATTTCAATACTCAATATGCAACTCAAAATGGTGTTGGCGTTTTTAGATCATTAGATGCAGGTGTTACCTGGGCAGCTTATGGTGCAGGTCTTTCTCCTGGTGGACGAATGGAATTGGCAATATCCCCAGTAACACCAACCAGACTTTTCATTTCAGCAGAAGGCGGCCTATCGGGAAATGGTTCTGATTTGTATGTATCCGATGATGGTGGAGCAAACTGGGATTTAGTTGATGTTAATATCAACAATACTGTTGTCGATTTTTTAAATGAGCAAGGCTGGTATGACAACGCCATTGCCTGCCACCCTTTTAACGATAAGATAATCTATTTTGGCGGAGTTGATTTATTTCAATTAACATTAGGCGCAAGTAGTAGTACAATTGATAATTATACCATTGATGAAGATGAAACACTCTCTATTCTTGCCCTTACAAATTTCAGTGCTGATTTTTCTCAAGGAAGATTGACTGTTGGATCAGATGCAAATTCAACTTCTGTAGAAGTTCGCTTTGGGCCGGGTAAAAGCCAGAAAGCACACCGGTTTCTTGTTCCAGAAGGAAGTACATCTGGTGTAGTGGCTGCAAATTTTACTTTTCAGGATTATGTAGATGTCCCCTTTGAGGTTTGGGATGTTGCAAACAATAGGCAGCTTATGGTTTCATTTCGCGATCAGGGTCGCGATGGCCAATTCAATCTGATTCTTGCAAATACTACAACAACAATAGCCAACGATCAAAGTCGTGAATACATTTACATAAACAATGTTGACTATGATGCCAATTCTCCAAACATTGGCATTGCTGGGAACGGAGGACAAGAATTCAAGCAGATGTATTTTTTCTGGCCCACGTTAGCAACAGGAGGAGTTTGGCCTCCTGCCACATCGGGATCACTTCGTATTCTGCATGAAGGTATTAGTAAACGAAATGCAACAGCTACATTTATTACCGATGCGAGAAGCACATTCGGAGATGCTGGTAAAAATGAAAATGTACATCCTGATCATCACAATATTGTAATGATACCTGTTACGCCTACTACTTTTAAAATATTGAATGCGAATGATGGTGGTGTTTTCGTTTCCAACACATCTGCAAATCCGGGATTGGTGGATGAAAACTGGACATCAACTGACAACGGTTATAACTCAGCACAATTTTATGGTGTAGATAAAAAGCCAGGCGCAAATGAATACTTTGGCGGCCTGCAAGATAACGGAACCTGGAAATCACCTGCAAATGCCTCTTCGACATCAGACTATTCGTTTAAAATTGGTGGTGATGGATTTGAGGTGTTGTGGAATAATCTAAATGATAAACTATTGATTGGCGGATCTCAGGGAAATAATTTCTTACGATCTATCAATGGCGGCTTAAGCTTTGGCTCAGCACTTTCAGGTCTTTCTGGCGAGATGCCTTTCATATCGAAGCTTGCCAATTCAAAAAATTTCCCAGACCGTATTTTTACAGTTGGTGGAGATGGGGTTTTTGTATCACAAAATTTTGGACAACTCTGGACCTTAACTTCTATTACTCAGAATTGGGGACTTTCTACCTTTATGGATATTGAAGTATCGCGCGCAAACGCAAATGTTATATGGGCAGGAAGCGGCATGTCAGGCACACGAAAAATACACTATTCAAAAGATGGTGGTAAAACATTTCAGCAAACCAATAATTATACAGCAAAGGTATTAGGCTCTATTACCAAGCTGGCCTCACATCCAACTCAACAAAATACAGCATATGCGCTTTTCTCTTTTGCTGGTTCGCCTAAAATTGTGCGCACTCTTGATGCTGGTCAATCCTGGCAAGATATTTCGGGATTTGGAACTGGCTCAACCAGTACGAATGGTTTTCCTGATGTAGCGGTTTATTGTCTGTATGTTCGATCTGATGATCCTAATATCATTTGGGCAGGTACTGAAATTGGAATTGTAGAATCATTGGATAATGGCGTTTCATGGACGCTTCTGGAAGATTTTCCGAACGTTTCTGTTTGGGATATGAAAGGCCAGGATAATCAAATTGTAATAGCAACACATGGTCGTGGAATATGGTCAGCAACAATTGATCAAACACAAATGATAGATTACTCAGTTGCCCTGGTAAACTATGGAACTTCACCTCAAAACAATCTTGTTCTGAGAATAAATGCTGACATCAATTATGACTCTCTTGATGTTTATATTGGCACCTCCAAGGCAGGTTCATTAAAAAATATTGGCATTGGCCAATCGGATATTACGATAAGTGGTGTATCGGAAGGAAGTAAAACTGTTTCCTTTGTTTCATATACAAATGGAATTTCGGCACCGTATCAGAGCACTAGCTATACTGTTTTTAAGCTTAATATTCTGGAAACAAAAACCTCTTACTCTACCTACTTTTCAACTACAACTGATTTACTCATTGAAGGTTTATCGTTAAAAAATTTCGCTGACGC
Source organism: Chryseolinea sp. (assembly GCA_036787535.1). Taxonomy (GTDB): domain Bacteria; phylum Bacteroidota; class Bacteroidia; order Cytophagales; family Cyclobacteriaceae; genus Chryseolinea. The sequence goes on along the minus strand of DAIQPD010000212.1, from coordinate 1,114 downwards.
ACCCAGTGGCGAACGAAAGAATTTTCATACAAACCATCCGTATTCAACAAGCCAACGATATTCTCTTCTTCCCAGAACACCGATTAAGGTAAGTAATAGTTTTCCCATGCTTTATTATGCGGACATTGCTATTACGGAATTCGACATTGAAAGTGATTCTGTTGCCCTAGAGGCAACGAAGAATGGAATTGATTGGATATCGCTAGCACCCGGTTATGATGCCAGCTCGAATGCAGTTTGGCAAGCAGCGTACACTTCCAATCAATCAGGTACCCGCGAAATGCTTGAGCAAAAAGAAATTGATATAAGCGAAACGTTTAATGCGGGTGATACACTGCTCTTCAGACTAACCATGAATTCTGGTCCTTCAAATTCAGGCTGGGGCTGGGCGTTGGATTATTTAAGCATTCAGGAGGTACCACTTGCCAATGAGCAACCTCAAACTAAAACATCGCTTACGGTTTACCCGAACCCAACATCAGGTAGCATCAGTATTTACTATAAACTTCAACGACCATCCAATGTTCAGGCAAGAGTAATAGATGTCTTTGGCCGACTGATTACAAGCCAAAACTTTGGAACTGGCGAAGTTGGAGAATATACCCAAACACTGAATCTGGAAAACTACCCAAGCAGTGCCTACCTCTTGGTGCTTGATACCAATCAAGGTTCAGAAATCGTAAAAGTGGTGCTAAAAAAGTAAAATAATTGTCATCTTTTACAAGAGCTACGGGGAAATCAGGCGACAAAAAAAGAATTGGATTTGCTTAGCAATCAATGATATGGGCAAATAATACTGGCATTATTTCCATTTTTTTATTTCTTTCGCATTGTCTTTCATTATGGTTTATCTCTTTAATCTATTTTGTGTCCTGACATCGTTTGTTGCGATGGAAATTGTGGCTTGGAGCACACATAAATACATTATGCATGGCTTATTATGGCACATGCATGAGGATCACCACCGTCCTCATGATAAGAAAGTTGAAAAGAATGACTTTTTTGCTCTGGTCTTTGCCATTCCAGCCTGGCTGTTTATCATGTTCGGAATAATGGATGGAAATGATTACAAACTATACATGACAAGAAAGAAAAAAGGAAAGCCCAAAAAAGC
>DAIQPD010000028.1:0-31713 GCA_036787535.1 Chryseolinea sp. | reverse complement strand
CTGTTACAAATCTGTTTTCAGATTCTTGTCCAGTCTTATAGGGGGTTAGTACAATAGTTTGTCAGTACAAATTATCAAATTACTTATATCACCGCTCAAATCCACGACTGTGTCGGGTGTTTGATACATAAATTCAGTTACGCCTGAAACAGAAATTTTCCATTTCCCCTTTATGATATTTTTGAATTCAAAGTTTCCAAGGGAATCTGTTGCTATCTTCTCTGTTTGTTTATTGTAATAGTCAATTATGGATACTGTATATATAGAATCCTCCTCGTCCTTGTCGTAAATATCTTTGTAGCATTCCATGACTCGTCCACTAACACTAAATATTTGCGAGTAACAGCAAATGTTTCCGAGTAGTAATCCTATGATAAGTTGTAATCTCATGTCATTTTAAAAATGGCTGCCAACGCTTGGGTTTATGAAGTGGCGGGAGTTTGAAAAACTAAACTGTCCGCTACAGCCGAGCGTTGTTTGAAAGATAAAACTTAAATCTTAAAATACACCCCGCCATTTCATAAACCTGTTGTTGTGGCTAGTTACCTTTAATCGATCCCGAATGTCGTGAGCTTATCATTGTCAACCAGAACTACGGTGATCGGCCACTCTGCTGTCAACTTTGTCTTATTGTCTTTCTCCACTTTTATTTTCAAACTTGATTTCAATTTAGTCGACTTGAAAATAAACTTGCCGTCAATCGTTTTTACTTTTATTTCATAAGGTGTTGTCAGTCCTTTGGTCGTCTTACTGTCCTGAAACATATCAAACGTTGTTTGTTTGTCAGCAGTCACAGTGATTTTAATTTCGCCTTCATTTTCACTTCGTGTTGTGAATGAAAAGATGACTACAGATGTCAGAATTACAAGGATTGTCAAAGCTGTCTTTTTCATAACTTTTTGGTTTTTAGTTTTAAAATTATTGTTAACGATCACAAATTTGTCCAAGGTAATTAGCCACAACATTAGTAATGCCTCAACCCTATTGCGGCTATACACCCATTTCCAGGAGATAGCCGCAATAGGGTTGCGGCTATATTCAAATTAGGCGGGGGTATAGATATCCTGAAAAGCTCTAAAATCATCCCCGATATTTTGACTATTGTTGCCATTTATCAATGCTACCAATTCATTTTTATAGATCCAACTAATAGGGCTTTACCACCACAAGATTCCGCAAATCGAATAATACCGAAAACTACCTATGTCGTCATCGCCTTTAAAACATCGTGCTGCGTAATGATATGTACTTTTTCCTGGGCATCACGAATGAGCACCGCTTTGTTGTCTTTGTTTAATAAAGACGAAAGAACATCCAGCGTACTATCGGGTGCTACAAATTGCATGGGCTTGTCCATTACATCACCTACTTGTTTTTTCTGAAGCTGTGGATCCAATATTATTTTTTCAAGCAAGCTAGAAGAACTTACACTACCAATGAATTGTCCGTTTTCCGTTACCGGGATCTGGTCAATACCTTCCCGATTCATGAGTTGAATAACATCGCTCACCGCTGCTGATTTTGAAATCGTAGTTAAGGTATCTTTTCCATTTCTATTGCTGATGATGTCGCGCGCAGAACCAAAGGCACGTGTTTCAAGGAAACCATGATCTTTCATCCACTGATCGTTATACACTTTCGCGAGATAGCGCGTGCCATGATCGGGTAATAATATTACCATGATGTCATCTTTCTTTAAATGTTCGCGGGCATACTCCAATGCACCGTGTATAGCAGATCCGCTCGACCAACCCACAAATAATCCTTCTTCTCTGGATAATCTTCGTGCACCAATGGCACCATCTTTATCTGTTACTTTTATGAAATGGTCAATCACATCGAAGTTTACATTTTTAGGTAAAATGTCTTCGCCAAAACCTTCTGTGAGATAAGGATACACTTCGTTCTCATCGAAGATTCCCGTCTCTTTGTATTTCTTGAATACCGATCCATAGGTATCAATACCTACCGTAACGATATCTTTGTTTTGCTCTTTTAAATATTTGGCAGTACCACACATAGAACCACCGGTTCCTACCGTGGCAACATAATGTGTAATTTTTCCTTCTGTCTGCTTCCAGATTTCAGGACCAGTTGATTCATAATGTGCTGCGGTGTTGGACAGATTATCGTATTGATTTGGATAATACGAGTTCGGAATATCGGCATTCAATTTACGCGCAACCGAATAATAGGAGCGTGGATCTTCTGGTGCAACATTGGTAGGACACACAATTACTTCAGCACCAACTGCTCTGAGAATATTAATTTTTTCCTGCGATTGTTTATCGGCCATAGTGAAAACGCAACGATAGCCTTTTGCAACGGCTGCCAGTGCAAGCCCCATACCTGTGTTTCCGGAAGTACCTTCAATAATAGTTCCGCCTGGTTTTAATAGTCCGGCTTTTTCTGCATCCTCAATCATCTTTAATGCCATGCGATCTTTAGTGGAATTACCCGGATTAAAGTATTCTACTTTCGCAACAATAGTTCCGGCAATGCCTTTCGTCATTTTGTTCAACTTCACCAGAGGTGTATTGCCGATCGTTTCAATAATGGAATTGTAAATCATGTGGATGTTTTTTTTGAGAGGGTAAAACTACAAAAACCATTCGAATAGAATGGGGGATAAGTAGGGTGAAGAATAATGAGTTGAAGATTTGTCCGCAAAAGGACATGAAAGGGAATCTGGTATTAAGATATTATGAAGTCGCTCCCGCAAGAAGGTATAATACCGCCATTCGTACCGCTACCCCATTTTCTACCTGATCTAAGATTATGGAATGAGATGAATCGGCTGCGTCACTGCTTAATTCAACACCTCTGTTAATTGGGCCGGGATGCATGATGACAATTGGCTTTTTGAGGCTGTCCAATATTTTTTTTGTGATGCCGTAATACAATGAATATTCGCGAAGAGATGGAAAGTATTTAATGTGTTGGCGTTCCAACTGAATGCGAAGAACGTTTGCCACATCGCACCACTGCAAGGCTTTATGTACATCAAATTCTACTTCAACACCAAGCTGTCCGATAAACTTTGGAAGTAGAGTAGGAGGTCCGCACACCATTACCTTCGCTCCTAATTTTTTTAAGGCGAAAATATTAGAGAGTGCCACGCGCGAATGCAGGATGTCACCGATGATCGCTACCTTTTTTCCGGATACGCTACCTAATTTTTCGCGAATCGAAAAGGCATCGAGCAAAGCTTGTGTTGGATGTTCGTGTGTACCATCACCCGCGTTTACAATATTGGCATTGATATGTTTGGAAAGGTAATGTGCTGCTCCGGGACTGGCATGTCGCATCACAATCATATCCACTTTCATGGCTAAGATGTTGTTGACTGTGTCAAGCAATGTTTCGCCCTTCTTTACAGAACTGTTAGAAGCTGAGAAATTCACTACATCAGCGGACAATCTTTTTTGTGCGAGTTCAAATGATAATCTTGTTCGCGTGGAGTTTTCGAAGAAGACATTGGCGATCGTGACATCGCGCAGAGAAGGTACCTTCTTGATTGGCCGGTTGATGACCTCTTTAAAGTTATCGGCTGTTTCAAAAATTAATTCAATGTCCTCACGTGTGATGTCCTTAATACCGAGCAGGTGTTTTTGACTGAGTTTAGACATAGTGCTTAATCCTTATTAATCAACCAGATTTTATTTTGTTTATGACCTTGTGCTTCCAGTTCGACCAAAACGCGTTGGGAGGCTAGTGTATTCACAGTCTTGCCAACATAGTCGGCTGCAATAGGTAATTCGCGATTATATTTTCGATCGATCAGCACCACCAATTCTACTGTAGTGGGTCTTCCGAATGCGATCATCGAGTCCATAGCCGCACGAATGGAGCGCCCGGTGAAAAGAACATCGTCTACCAGTACCACTTTTTTTCCTTCAATAATAAAGTCGATGCGCGTTTCGCTGGCTTTGATGGGTGTATCTCTTCTACGAAAATCATCGCGGTAAAAGGTAGCGTCCAGATATCCAAACGGGATTTCTTTCTTCGTGTCTTTCTCTAATTTTTTATGGAGAATTTCAGCTACATAAATGCCTCGTGGCTGCATTCCGATGATAACGGTTTCTGAGAAATCGTTGTGATTTTCAATTAATTGCTGACAAAGGCGGCTTATGGTGAGATCGAGGAGATCGGAGTCGAGTATGAGTTTTTTCTGCATAGCTGCGGAGCAAATATAGTGAATTGGTTTGCATAATTGCCAAGACTTTCCGGCTTCCATGCGATTTGATTGTGAAGATCGTTGAAAAAGTTTCGTTGATACGATTTGGCGTGACCTGTAATAAGAAGCTCCCATTAAAATTGCTATTTTCGAAACGCATGACATCTGAAATTTTAATCGCATACGGTCTTCATCCGGATCATTGCACCCTTCAGCAATTAGGAAACGGACTTATTAACAAAACCTGGAAGGTAATTCAGGGGGATCGGCAGTTTGTTTTGCAAAGGATTAACGACTACGTATTTAAAGAACCATTCGCGCTGGCAGAGAACATTAGTTTGCTGGACGAATACCTTAGGGTAAAGAGCTCTGCCTATTTGTTTGTGGCTTCGTTAAAAAGCAAGGACGGAAAGGAAATCGTAAAGAATAGTGATGGATATTTTCGTCTGTTTCCTTTTATAAAAGGTTCACACACCATCCAAACAGTTTCCACGGCCGATCAGGCATACGAGGCTTCCGGCCAGTTTGGAAGATTCACTCAGCTTTTATCCGGATTTGATTCAACCAAAATGAATGCTACTATCCCGGATTTCCACAACCTCAGTTTGCGACATCATCAATTGGAACACGCCTTGATGAACGGAAACCAGGAGCGGATTAAAGAATCGAAGCAGCTTCTGGATGATGTAAAGAACTTTCATTTCGTTTTAGAATCATTTGAAAAGATCCGGGATGCTCAACAGATCAGAACAAGAGTAACACATCACGATACAAAAATCAGCAATGTATTATTTGATGATCATGACAAAGGGATGTGCGTTATTGATTTGGATACCGTGATGCCCGGATATTTTATAAGTGATCTGGGTGATATGATGCGAACCTATTTATCTCCGGCCACCGAGGAGGAAAGGAGTTTTGAAAAGATCAATGTGCGAGACGATATTTTTATGGCTGTGGTTCAGGGCTATGTCAGTTTTATGAAGGATGAATTAAGTGAGGAGGAGCAAGGCTTGATTTTTTATTCTGGTTTGTTCCTGATCTACATGCAAGCCATTCGCTTTCTAACGGATTATTTAAATAATGATGCATACTATGGAGCTGACTATGAAGGCCACAATTTTATCCGGGCAGGTAATCAGCTTTGTTTGTTAAAGCGATACCATGAAAAGAAAGAAGTATTTCAGCAAATCATTTCTAACGAGTTAAAAAGGAAACATACTCTTTATGAGTAGGATTGAAGTATATTGATTTATTGATCTTTTTAAGTCGAAATTCTCATAACTTTAAAGACAAAAACAAGTTTACTCCCGCAATAAATTAACAACCAGAAAATAATACATCAATGAAAATGGTAAATGAAAATTCATCAAGGCGATCAGCGCTCAAGAAAATGGTTGGAGGCGCAGCAGCTGCCATTGCAGGCTCAGCACTTTCGCATCGTGTATCAGCTGCAGAGGCCGTGCTCGAAAGTGATTTGAAAGGAAAGGTAAACCATTCCGTTTGCCGTTGGTGTTACGACAAAATTCCGCTGGAAGATCTCTGCAAGGCGGCAAAGAATATTGGGTTAACCTCCATTGAATTAACCGGTCCTGAGGAATGGCCCCTCTTAAAGAAATATGACTTGATTTCCGCCATGCCGTGGGGTGCTGGTAAAGGTATTGTAGAGGGATTTAATAATCCTAAGCTTCACAATGAACTGGTGAAGAGTTACGCGGATATTATTCCAAAAGTGGCCGCGGCAGGTTTCAATCAAATCATTTGTTTCTCCGGCAATCGCAATGGACTTGACGATGAGATGGGAATTGAAAACTGTGCTATCGGACTGAAACGATTAATGCCCATTGCCGAGAAATATAAAGTTACCATGTCGATGGAACTGCTGAACAGCAAAGTAAATCATCATGACTACCAGTGCGACCATACAGCATGGGGAGCGGCATTGTGTGACAAGGTAGGATCAGACCAATTCAAACTATTGTATGATATCTATCACATGCAGATCATGGAGGGTGATGTTATTGCCACCATTCAAAAATACCAGAAGTACATCTCGCACTACCATACTGGGGGAGTTCCAGGCCGCAATGAAATCGATGAAACACAGGAGTTGAATTATCCTGCCATCATGCGTGCTATTCTGGAAACAGGCTTCAAAGGATACGTAGCACAGGAATTTGTGCCAAAGCGTGAAGACAAGATTGCCTCGTTGAGTCAGGGTGTACACATTTGTGATGTGACCCTTTAACTGAATTGGAAGGTATTATGAGATAAAGTTGAATCGTGTAAAGTAAACAAGGACCCAAATTTCGTTTGGAATGATTTGCAAAATCACGGTGAGGCTTGTGGTCGCTTAGCGTGAAACCTTATCTCATCGGCATCGTTTGCAGTTCTTTACGAACACTTGTTAAACAGATTATTTCGTAATTATTTTAAACATTGATTTGATATTTATATTACAAGCTCTACTTTCGTTCTCAGTATGACAATGATGAAGCCCTGTATGAAGAAGATGGAAGCAACGCACAAGATGTGTTGTTGCTACAAACATCTGTCAACAGATGCAGGAGTTTTGGACACGTAGTGATTTCTAACGATTATAAAATCAAAGAACATAACGAGCCTTCCCTGCAAAACAGGGAGGGCTTTTTTTTTAACAACCACAGAAGAATACATTTTTATGCAAAGCTTTAGAACCGAACTGGAAGATTTAGACAACCCGATTGTGGCGCGCGACATCATTGATCTCGAAAAGAAGATCAGACTTTTTCGCGATGGAAAAATCGACAGCGACAAATTCAGAAGTCTCCGGTTAGTGCGGGGTATTTATGGACAGCGTCAGTCAGGTGTGCAGATGATTCGCATCAAGCTTCCATTCGGACGTGTCACCACGAAACAGCTTCGCAGAATTGCTGACATATCCGAAGAATATGCATCGAGCAATCTTCACGCCACCACGCGTCAGGATATACAGATCCATTTTGTAAGCCTTGATAAGACTCCCGAATTGTGGGCGAAGTTAGAGAAGGATGAAATTACTACGCGTGAGGCTTGCGGTAATACAGTTCGTAACATCACAGCATCTCCAACAGCAGGTATCGATACAAGCGAATTGTTTGATGTGTCGCCTTATGCGCACGAGATGTTTCAATATTTTTTACGCAATCCTATTTGCCAGGATATGGGACGTAAGATCAAGTTTGCGTTCTCAAGTAATGAGTCAGATACAGCGTATGTCTTCATTCATGATCTTGGCTTTATTCCAAAAATCGAAAATGGCGTTCGTGGTTTTAAAGTGGTCATAGGTGGAGGTCTTGGTGCCACGCCATACCTGGCATTAACAGCCTACGAATTTTTACCGGAAGATCAGATCATTCCATTTGCAGAAGGAGTGCTTCGGGTATTCGATCGTTACGGTGAGCGCACCAGAAGAATGAAGGCACGTCTTAAGTTTTTGATTGAAGAAATCGGCCTTGAAAAATTCATGGCACTTGTAGAAGAGGAGCGGCTGGCATTAAAACATCATCACTACAAAATTAATGTTGATGCTTTGGTCGATCCGCTTCTTCCTGAAATGATTCCAACTGAATATGTAGGAACGATCAACGAAGAAAAATATCAGCGCTGGCGCGATACCAATGTAATAGATCAAAAGCAACAGGGTTACTTTGGTGTGTATGTAAAACTACCGCTGGGAAATATGTCATCAAAACTTGCGCATACCTTTGCTGATATTGTGGATACCTATGCGGGAAATGAATTGCGGATCACTGTCAATCAAGGATACTTGCTTCGCTTCGTGCGTCCTGAAGCATTGCGTCATTTATTTGTAGCGCTGGATAAACTGGCTTTAGCAGAACCTGGCTTCGATAGTGTTTCGGATATCACGGCTTGCCCGGGTACAGAATCTTGTGCATTGGGAATTTCAAGTAGCACTGGTATTTCTCTTGCATTGGAGAAAGTGATTACAGAAGAATATCCAGATTTGATTTACAACAGCGACATTAAAATAAAAATCAGTGGCTGCCCTAATTCGTGTGGTCAGCACGGCCTGGCGGGAATTGGCTTTAGTGGTAGTACCATAAAAGACAAAGATAAAAATGTATTGCCAGCTCTTGTGGTATTGTTGGGCGGAGGTAAAGTAACGAATGGTGAAGGTATTATTTCCGAGAAGGTAATTAAGATCCCGAGCAAGCGCGGGCCACAGGCACTTCGCATTTTGTTAAATGATTATGAAACTAACTCTACGGAAGGCGAGTACTATCACGATTATTTTAAACGTCTTGGTAAAAATCATTTTTATCAGATACTAAAACCTTTGGGTGATCTTACCTCGATTGTTCAGGAAGATTATATTGACTGGGGAGAAGAGCATAAATTTATTTTGCACACTGCTGTTGGGGAGTGCGCGGGTGTAATGATTGACCTGGTTGCTACCTTGTTATATGAATCAGAAGAAAAATTAACATGGGCACAAGAAGCCTTGGATAAAGAACAGTATGCCGATTCAATTTATCAGAGCTATACCACCTTTATCAATACAGCTAAAGCCATGTTGATTACAAAGGATGTAAGACCAAGCACACAACATCAGGTAATCACTGATTTTCAGCGTGAGTTTGTGGACACTGGAGCCTTTACCTTCTCACCTGATTTTAGAGAACATCTTTTGAGAATCAACAAGCATGAACCTTCTTTTGAATTTGCTGCACTCTTTTTAAAAGACGCATTGAATTTTGTAGAGCGTTCAAAAGCGTATCGTTCAACTGAAAAAGAAACTGTAACACAATGATACCAGCCATCTTTACTTCGAGCAAAGACCCTAAACTTACCTTAGTGGGCGCGGGGCCAGGTGATCCGGAGTTGATTACCTTAAAGGCGATCAAAGCCATTGAAGCAGCCGACATTGTTTTGTATGATGCTTTGGTATCGGACGAAATTTTGAAAATGATTCCGAAGGGTGTTCCGACTTTATCGGTTGGGAAACGTGCTCGTCAACATTCACATTCACAGGATGAGATCAATGAACTCATTGTTGAGTTTGCTTACCTATATGGACATGTTGTTCGGTTGAAAGGCGGAGATCCTTTTGTGTTCGGTCGTGGATCAGAAGAGATCGACTTTGCTGAATTGCATGGTGTACAAGTTCAGTTTGTTCCAGGCATCAGCAGTTCATTGTCAGTGCCAGCGAGCATTGGAATTCCCATCACAGCAAGAGGCGTGAGTGAAAGCTTTTGGGTTGTAACCGGAACAACAAAGAATGGTGACGTGTCATCAGATTTAGTATTGGCTGCACAATCAAGCGCAACGATTGTGATTTTGATGGGCTTGCATAAGATTCAGGAAATTATGGAACAGTTTGAATTCTTTGGAAAGGGTGAAGTACCTGTTGCTGTAATTCAAAACGGAACATTACCGAATCAAAGAAGTATCGTGGGCACTGTAAAGAACATTGTGGCCTTAGCCAAACAAGAAATCATTGGAGCGCCTGCAGTCATTGTCGTAGGCGAGGTGGTGAAGTATGCTAAGCAATTGAATAGTGTAATCTTAGAAACAATAGAAAATTAAAGTAGTAGTCGCATAACATTAAACAATATGGATCGCAATAATCTCTTCCCCGTTTTTTTAAAACTTGAATCACTCGAAATGCTCATCGTAGGTGGTGGACATGTAGGATTGGAGAAATTAAGTGCCGTGTTGAAGAACAGCCCGACTGCAAAAATTACTTTAGTAGCGCGTGAGATTCAAAAATCCATTTGGGATTTGGCTGCTGAATATCCACAAGTAAAATTAGTGGAGCGCAATTTTAAATTGTGGGATTTGTGGGATAAGGATCTTGTGTTGCTGGCAACAGACAACAGAAGCTTGCACGAGTCCATTCGTAAATTTGCGCGTAGCAGAAGATTATTAATTAACGTTGCTGACACGCCCGATCTTTGTGATTTCTATTTAGGATCTGTAGTGACAAGAGGTAATTTGAAAATTGGGGTATCAACAAATGGCAAATCACCTACCATTGCAAAGCGCATCCGCGAATATTTGGAAGAAGCGCTACCCGATGACACCAATGAGTTGCTGAACAACATGCAACGCATTCGCGAAAAGATTTCAGGTGATTTTAATCACAAGGTAAAGGTGTTGAATGATGTTACATCCTCGTGGTTGGAAACTTCAGTTAAACCAGAAGTTTAAGAATCAAACAGGTTCTTTAAGACGATATTTAAGTTCAAAATAAAATCCCACTTCGATTAAAGACTCCGAAGTGGGATTTTGCATTTCAAGGTAGGGGCTTATAATACTTATTCATCCCGAAGCGACTTCACCGGATTCATAGTAGCGACACTCATTATTTTAAATCCAATCGTAAGGAATGAAATGAAGAACATCAATCCGATGGCGATAACGAATGTTAATGCGTTAACGCTCTGATAATATTTCCAGATGCTACCCATCAAGGCATTGTTCATATTATAACTCGCCCACGATCCAAATACAGCAGCGATTGTCAGAATGATCACAAATTCTGTATTGACGATTCTTGTAATATTACCAACAGACGCGCCTAGAACTTTTCGTACTCCTATTTCCTTCATTCGTTTAATAATATTCAGCGAGACCAGGGTGAACAATCCGGTTACGGATAGCATCATGGCAATGGCTCCTAAAAATACATACATGTACATGATGTTAAGATTTATGACAACCATCTCGTACTTTTCTTCCGCCAGCATGTGGCCATTGTATATACGTGTTGGAAATAATACACTCCACTGTTCAGTCATATAGGTATTGACATTGGCAACGTTTTCAGTTTTTGCACTTACTGCAATCTGAGTGTACTGATCAGGTAACACGTAACGAATCATCATAGGTTCCAACTCTCTCCATAATCCGCTGGTGTAGACATCTTTTACAACACCAACAACATAATACTTGACGGTATCTTTCCAGATAAACTCTTTGCCAATAGCATTATCCAGATTGAAAAGCTTTGCCATTTTTTCGGTGATGATAACCGATTCTTTTTGATCGGTCTTAGAGTCTTTTTTAAAATCACGCCCTGAAACAAGCTTGAGATCCATTGTGCGAAGGTAATTGTCACCCACATCAATGATGTCAACTTCAGACTGAAGCGTTCCTTGTTTTACAGGTTGATGTTCGCGGTTAGAAAATATCCCGCTCTTTGCGCCCGCCATTGAAATAACATCGGGATTAGATTGCAGTGCATTACGATATTTATCAAACTCTTGCGGATTTTCAAACCACGCGATTATGGAGCCCTGCATATCAAATCCCAAATCATATTCCTGTTGGTATTTTGCATTTTGAATAAAGCCAATGGCACTTACGATCGCGATCAACGATATCGCAAATTGCAAACCTAAAAGAGTTCGTGTAAAATAATTTGTGCCACCAAATTGTAGTTTTCCTTTTAGAATAGTTACCGGTTCAAACTTACTGATGTAAAATGCCGGATAGCTTCCTGCTAATATTCCGGTGAATACTAAAACACCAATCATGAAAAACAGGAAGCTGGGATTATCAAAATAGTGTGGCGTTAATTGCATGAATTCCCACATGGTATTCCATCCACTCACTAAAAGATCGGCTATACCCAGGCCAACAATCAGTGCCAGAAAACAAACGGACATGGTTTCTCCAATGAATTGAATGATCAATTGCTTGCGCATACTGCCCATTACTTTTCGAATGCCGATTTCTTTCAGTCTTCTGGATGAAATAGCAATGGCAGTGTTCGTTAAATTAAAACAGGCAATTAAAAGAATCAGGCAACCCATGATCATTGAACCGATGATGGCAGATTGAGGCGGAGCCACCCAGGTTGCAGCATCAACTACTTGTGCCCGATCGTCATGAGCCATTGTGGTCAGTGGGTCGAGGACAAACTTCTTGATTTGAAAATCTTCTCTTACCTTATTATTATTTTCGATGTAGGGTTGAAGCTGTTGATCAACACTAGCCAGTTCATTAGCATTGTTGATTTGTACGAACAGCGTGCCTTCTTTTCGCCAATCATCTTCCCGAACATCTTTATGCTCATCCTTATAATTTTCGAAATTCATGTAGGCTGATCCCCTTGGTTTGTAATGGCTGGAGTTCATGGGTGGTTCTCTATAAACTCCGGCAACCTTAAGTTCCTTCAACTCATTTCCATATACTTGTGTTATGGTTTTTCCATACGCCTCAGCAGGTGTTCTAAACAATCGGATGGCTACTACGTCACTGATGAACACACTGGTTTTATCCTTTAGGTCGGCAGGATTTCCGGAAATAAATTCAAATGAAAAAATCTGAAAGAAGTCAGGGTCAACATACGACAGATTTGCTGAAAAGAGATCGTTATCGCGTTTGAAGTTTGAGTACGAGTGAAGGTACCGTGTTGATTTATCTACGTCTTGAAAAGTCTTGTCCACTACATCGCCTAAAGGAAAAGGAACAAAGGCGAATTTTTTCTCTTCATTTTCAAATTCACGAATGGTACTGACTCTGTAAATCTGGTTGATGTTCTTATGAATGCGATCATAGGTTGCATCGTATTCATGTGCAAAGTATCCTACGATACAACAGGCAATGGCAACACCCATTCCGATTACATTGGTGATGATAAAGAACTTGTTCTTCATCATGCTGCGGAAGGTGATAAGAAGGTGATTCTTAAACATGGATATAATTTTAAGCTGTGATAAATCTTTTTAATGTAATACCAGCCACGTTAGCCAATTAATATGCCAGAGGAAATTAGCCATTCAACATGCTGAAAGGAGGATGTTTAAAATTCTAGTGTTCAATTGCGAACAAATACGTCCGATTTGATGTATATTGAATTGATTGGTATTTGCCAGAATAAGCAGCGACCAGGTACATCGCTTTTACACTTTATAGCTGGTAATTGCTTCAGGTTGACTTGATAATCTTTAATCGTTTGATGCCAAGTGCTACAGAGGAGCAGCCTGTTTATGGAAATTTAATTTGTTTAGTGTATTTGACTCCAGAGGAGTCACCTATTTGTGTACAATCTAAACAACAAAGAAACTCTTTTAATAGAAAATCATCTCCGATTTTTAAAAACGATTTCCCTAAAGCAGCGACCTATTAGGTTGACCACTTGAGTAACACAATCAAAAAGTTGCTAAGAATTCCTCGATGCAGGTATAGATCTCTTTCAACTCCTCTTCATTAATTACATACGGAGGAAGAATATAAATTACATTCCCCAAAGGCCTCAATAGAATATTTCTTTCCAGAAAGTAGGGATAGATTTTTTTACGGATATCATTGAAATACGAAGTTCCTGCCTGAGTGATCAACTCGATCGCGATGATAGTGCCGAGGGTTCTTGCTTCCTTAACAACTTTGTGATTCTTAATCTTTTCTTTAAAATGTTCATGCTGTGATGCGATGCGTTCAATTCTTTGTTGACAGTCATCGCTTATCAATAATGAAAAGCTTGCATTTGCTGCAGCGCACGCAATTGGATTGGCAGTGTAGGAATGTCCGTGAAAGAATGTTTTCAGAACATCAGCAGACTCAAAGGCTTTTACAATTTTATCTGAACAACTCGTAACACCAAGCGCCATCGTTCCACCGGTAATACCTTTGGATACAGCAATAATATCCGGTTGATTTTTAAGGTAATGAGATGCGAACAATTTTCCGGTGCGACCGAAGCCGGTAAAAACTTCATCGGCCACACAAATGATATTATTTTCCTGTGCAATCTGAATGAGACGATCGAGAACGGCAGGCGAATACATTCGCATGCCTGCCGCTCCCTGCACAAGCGGTTCAAAAATAAAAAAACCAACATCCTGTTTTTGAATTATATTCTTAAATTGCTCGACTACCTGATCTTCTTTATCTGCCGAAGGGAAATCAATAAACGTTACATCAAATAATAAAGGAGAGAAAGCATTAGTGAAAGGACTCCGCTCACCAACCGACATCGCCCCGACTGTATCGCCATGATAACTCCCATCGATCGCGATTATCTTTTTCTTTTCAATACCTTGGTTGTACCAAAACTGATATGCCATTTTTAGGCCCACTTCAACAGCAGTGCTTCCATTATCGGAAAAGAAAATCTTGCTTTGGTTATTCGGCAAAATTGAAATCAGATTCTTCGCTAAGGTAATGGCAGGCTCGTGTGTAAACCCGGCAAAGATTACGTGTTCCAATTTTAAGGCTTGTTCTGCGATAGCTTTTGCAATTACTGGATTGCTGTGGCCGTGAAGGTTTACCCACCAGGAGGAGACGGCATCGATAATTTTTCGTCCATCATCCGTAGTAAGGTAAATACCTTCCGCAGATTGAATGAGCAAAGGTTCAACATCACTCATCAATGATGTGAAGGGATGCCAGATTAATTTTTTATCGATATCGTGAAGATCAGACATGAAGATTCTTTTTAAGTTGTTGTGCGTAAAGCAACACTACTTCTTTTGTAATTAATTTTTCAGGAATGATGTGGAGAAGGAGGGGAAGTTTTGTTGTTGCAAGAATAATGCTCTCGCTTTCAGGATTAGGTTCTCCATTAAAGATGATTCCCTTTATCCTGATGTTTCTATTTTTCAAAGCTTCCGCGGTAAGCAAAGTGTGGTTGATACTTCCCAGGTATAGATTAGAAACTAATATTACTTCAGCATGAAATAAGGTAATCAAATCAACAACAAAGAAATCTTTTGCAAGTGGTACCAGACAACCACCAGCACCTTCTATAATCAGATCGCTATTTATGGAAGGAAGAATAAAATTCTCTCTCTTGATTTCAATACCTTCAGCTTTTGAGGCATCGTGAGGTGAGGCTGGTTTCTTTAGCAGATAAGCTTCAGGGTGAATTTTTGTAGTCGCATTTGAAATCAAACGCGCTACGGTTTCTGAGTCGGTTGGAGATCCGGCTTGAACCGGTTTCCAGTAATCAGCATGAAGTGCTTCACAAAGTATGGCGGAGACAAGTGTCTTGCCGCTATCGGTGTGTATGGCAGTTACAAAATAATTCATCCCGAAAGGTATGTGAAAGTTTCAAAATAAGTTTCAGCCGAAGTACAAATTGGTTTTATCAGATTTAGAAATAGGTTGCCAGTTGCCGGTAACCGGTTACTGCCAACCAGCAACATTGTCAAAATAATTTTAAGGCGCTAAGAGCTTGAATGAGATTTGAAATTTCCTCGTTTGAATTAAAGGTATGCAAGCACACACGTAGACGTTCAGTTCCTTTTGAAACGGTGGGTGATACGATCGGACGAACATCAAATCCTTTTTGTTGAAGTGCTTCAGCCATTCTTTTCGTGCGCTCATTTCCACCAATGAGTATGGACTGAATTGAACTCATACTGGTTGATGTTTCTCCAACAGATTTCAATTCGTGAATAAAATGATCAATCTTTTTATGTAGCAATTGTTGTAAGCTTAGATTTTGAACGAGAAAATCAAAGGCACATTCAATCGAAACCAAACTATGGGGAGGAAGAGCAGTTGTATAAATAAACGGTCGGGCGAAGTTGATAAGGTAATCCTTTAGTATGGTGGAACCAGCAACACAAGCTCCATGAATGCCCATACCTTTTCCGAAAGTATAAATTCGAATCGCTATTTTTTCTTCAAGTCCTAGTGAAACCGCTAAACCTGCTCCATTACTTCCAAGAACACCAGTACTGTGTGCCTCATCGAGAATTATAGAAGCTCCATATTTTTCAGAAAGGGTGACCAAATCCTTTAATGGACATTGATCACCATCCATTGAATAGATGGATTCGACTGCAATAAAAATTTTACCGGTTGCCAGTTTTAATTTAGACTCCAAGTCATTCAAATCATTGTGTCTGAAATTGAATCGCTTCGCTAAACTTAGGCGCGCTCCATCTTTCATGCAGGCATGAGCGAGTTCATCATAGAGTATGGTATCACCTCTTTGAGGAAGTGAGGAGAGCACGCCAAGATTGGCTGTGTAACCTGAATTAAAAATGAGAGCGGCTTCGCTTTTAAATATGCCTGCTAACTTATTTTCAATTTGTTCTGCATAATTAGAATTTCCGGATAGCAATCTCGAGCCCGTTGATCCATTTGATTTGAAATCAATAGTATTTAGTCTTTGTTTAATCGCCTTGAAGAGTTCGGGTGAACGCGCAAGACCAAGGTAATCGTTCGAAGTAAAGTCAATACTGCCGTGTTGATCTTCTTTTAAAAACCTGCGAGCTCCTTCTGTTTCGCGAATTGCAAGTTGTTTGATCAATACAGATTGAAGAGGATCCATCTAATGCTTAGTTGATCACAAGTCTAAGCAATTTTTGTCATTTGAGTTGACAAAAAAAAACTCAGTAAACCTGAAGGAATGACGAGCTTGTTGAAGATGTTATTAGAACTGTGAAGTCACTTCCATCCAACAGTTAACGCGAACTGAAGGCGGTTCATACTTTCCCGGATTACTTTGGTGTTGGGTGTGCCTTGAATTAAACCGCCTTCTTCTGTGTAGTAGTAAGTCGGATATTCGTAATTGGCGGAAACGCGCTGATACTTTGTACCAACCGAAAGTGAGACACGAAGGTCATGATACTTTATTCGGTAACCGATTTGAGTACTCACCATTCGCCCGCCATCAACATCTTTAAAGCCGTATTCGCTTTCCTGACGAGATTTATTGCGCCACGGCTTTGACCATCCGTAGTTGAATTGAACGAATATTGCATTTGTGTTTTTTGTGCCGAATACATCCCAATTCACGCCTCCAAAAATGGGCATGGTGTGCCATTCAGTATACGAATCCAATCCAATACCGAGTCCAGTCCTTATTTTCTTTCCGATAGTAATACCATGAATGGTTGATGAGGTAAAAGTGATTTCTTTCCCTTCACTACAATCGTTACAACCAATGAGTGGGCCTACTTGAAGGTTGAAGAAGTAACTAAAAGTTTTGTTATTGGTAAGGCTATCTTTGAATGCATTTGTTCCATGGACCTGCTTTTTCGCGCCATTAGGAATAGGAGTATAGAACACAGAATCAGCAGCAAAATCTTGAGCATTTATTTCTGTTACTGCAAAAAGTATAGCTATTAACGAAAATACAAATCTTACTCTCATTGCTTGTCGATGGCTATTTTGCTTAGCAGTCTAATGTTTTGGATGTCTGAATAATCATATTGATATAATCCATCTTCGCTGATCATCATGGCGATATTCTTAAAGGGAATAATATCAATGGCGTTCATCTCTTTATAGTGCGCAAGCTGGTTTTCCTTAATCTTATAAACATCCGATGCGTTGTAAACCTTTAGTCCATCAGTACCATCACAAACAAACAAGGTACCATTATCAATTCCGAGTCCATGCGGACTTGTCATGGGATATGTTTTTACAAGCGTAGGAGCCGTTAAATCTTTAATGTTAATTACCTGAAGTTCGTTTACTCCCTGGTTACATGTGTTGCCAGTGAATAATGTTACGTACGCATAATCGCCTTCAACCACTACAGGATCACAACTTAATACATGTGAAAAAGTACTAAGGAGTGCAGGACTCTCGGGTGTTGCAAGATCAAATATCTGCATACCCAATCGTGTGCCGATGAAAAGATTTCCGTTATAAGGAAACAATGTTTCAGGCAGCCATCCTAAAGGAATTTCTGTTTTGGCTTTTGGAGAAGATGGAAATGTAACATCGACAATGTCTAAACTGTAACTATCTATCGCGTACAAAAAATTGTTGGCGATTGTAAACCGCGCCAATGATCCACCAATTCCGGTTGTTGTTCCACCCGGATTTATAGCTGCTTTAGCATTGAAGGCGCTTGCGGCAGCATCGGAAAATACAACGCCAGTACCACGGTAGAATCCTCCCCAGTTTTCATATTGTGTTGTGCAGTCATTCTCTTCAATAGACACATGTCCAACCTCTTTCCAATCCGTTACAATTCCTTTCACCGAATCTGCATAAAAGCCTAATGAGTTGTAGTGATTAAAAAGTCCTTCAACTCTGTGTACTTCCTTTATGTCCTGAAGATTGGAAATATCAAATACGACTAAATCAACATAGCTATCAGCATAGAGTATGTTGTTGATGATGGACAAATCATAATTTCCAGGAATGTTAAGAAATCCCAATGGAACAGGGCTGGCAGGATTTTGATTGTCAATTATGTGAATGCCATCACCAATTTCATTGATGAATAAGATATCGTCTTTAAAATAAATTTTACCAGCACTTGAAATAGACTGAGGTGGTCTAAAGCCTATGGAAGCTTTTATTTCAGCAGATGTAGAGAACACTGGTTCGTAATACACATAGGAATTGGTGACCACGCACTTGTCTGAGCAATTGCTGAACAAGACAAACACAAAACAGAGAATAAGAATCCACCGCAGGGAGTATTGACTTTTCATATGGATAGCGTTTAGAGGTTGTTGGGTTTGACACCTCAATAGTTGCTAAGGTTGGAAGCAGTTTGAAGTTAAAATCAACCGACTAGTGGTACAGGTAAACTTATTGGGGAAGAGCCCCTATGATTGCCAACGCCATTTTAGTAAAATCAAAACCATGATGCGAAACACCAAGGCGGACAATCACCAACTTTTTAGACGGGATCACCATTACGAACTGTTCTTCAAATCCATCTGCCCAATACGCATCGGTTGGAAGTTCAGGATATTTCCGAATGGAAGAATTACTTTTCGCACCGACATTCAACCACCATTGTGCTCCGTATTCTCCAATGGGAGCAGTGGTAGCCGGAGTGGTGGTATATTTTACCCAACCCACAGGAAGAATGCGTTCTGTGTTCCAGACACCATCATTCAAAAACAATAATCCAAACCGAGCCCAGTCACGTGCGGTAGCATAGGTATAAGACGATCCTACAAATGTTCCGGATGCATCTGGTTCCATGATGGTATTGTTCATTCCAATTTTGTAGAATAACTTTTCGTATGGAAAGGCATGATAGGTTTCATCTCCAACTTGTTGTCGGATCATTCTTGAAAGTATATTCGATGTGCCGCTGGAATACTGAAAAACAGTATTGGGTGAAGATTTTAATTTCCGGTTAGCAGCGTATTTACCTTTATCATCGCTCTTGATAAACATATTGTGAAAATCAGAAGTTGGTACAAAGTAAGATTCAGACCATTCTAATCCGCTGCTAGCTTGAAGTAAATTGTTTAAGGTAATTTGCTTTCGATCATCATCACTCCATTCGCTTACAGGTGCAGGATCTTCTGTTTTTAGTTTTCCTTCCTTCACCAGAATTCCAATAAGAGCACTCGTAACGCTCTTTGTCATCGACCAACCCATCAGTTTGGAACGTTGATCGATACCTTCAGCATATTTCTCACCTACAATTTGTTTGTCATACAAAACCACAACACCAAGTGTGTTTGAAGGTTTCTTTGGATCGATGTCTATGAAAGCTTCAGCAAGTGCTTTATTGATGGCATCATATTTTACATTCTTTAGAAGTGAATCGGGCATACGATTTCCGTCTGGCCAAAGAATGGAATCTTGATTTAGAACTGAGGGAGCAGCTAAATTGAATTGTTGATTTCGCACTTCTTCTTCTGATCTTTCAGCGAGTAAGGTACATCCCAAGCCTGAACGAAATATTGCTTTGCTTTTTGTCCAGAGTACAGTTGCAATAACAGTTGAATCAACTGCATTCATTTCGATACCTGCACTGGAAAGTCCCGGAAAAACCTGAAGCTCCTTTTCTTTAACACTCTCTACTGTTCGGCCTGCAACAAAAACACAAGAGCAAACTGTTTTGGACACCATACCTGCCATAACAGGAGGGAAGGTAATTCCAACATAGATTAGTGCAACAACAAGTATGGAAGCAATTAAGATGAAGAAAAGCTTAATGAATTTTTTCATATTCTTAACTAGACGTTAGTATTTAGATCTTAGTCGTCAACAAAACCCTCTGCGTATCTCTGCGCACTCTTCGGTGAAAAAATTTACTTTCCTCTCGATTTCTCCAACACATCCCACATCGATTCAGGTATTGCCTCCAAATGACTGAACTCACCACCGTTGCGTAACCATTCGCCACCGTCAATGGTAATTACCTCTCCATTTACATAAGCAGAATAATCCGACATCAGGTATGCGGCAAGGTTTGCTAATTCCTGATGTTCGCCAACACGCTTTAAAGGTATACGTTCTGCTGGATCAAATTTCTTCACCAACTCTCCGGGCAGAAGTCTGCTCCATGCACCTTCGGTTGGAAATGGTCCGGGTGCAATGGCATTGCTTCGGATTTTATATTTCGCCCACTCCACAGCAAGCGATCGGGTTAACGCTAACACACCCGCTTTACTACAAGCTGATGGAACAACATACCCAGAACCTGTCCAGGCATAAGTAGTTACAATATTTAAAAATGTTCCCGGTTGTTTTTTTGCAATCCAATTTTTACCTGCGGCCAATGTTGTGTAGTATGTTCCTTTCAAAACAATATCAACCACAATATCGAATGCTCGATGTGAAAGTCTTTCCGTTGGGCTAATGAAATTACCAGCTGCATTATTTAAGATTCCATGAATTTGTCCGAAGGTAGTTTCAGCCTGCTGAATTACATTTTCAATTTCATTGTACTTGCGCACATCGCAGGCAACGGCCAATACCTTCCCACCTTTCTTCTTCATCATTTCATCCGCTGCTTTTTCCAACACCTCCATCTTGCGACTTGTAATCACCAGGTTTGCGCCAAGCTCCAGAAAATATTCACCCATCGACCGACCCAAGCCTGTTCCCCCACCGGTAATGATGATCGTTCTGTCTTTTAAGCTGCCGGGTTTTAACATGCCTTCCATAATTTCAATTTTAGATAAGATTCAAAGTAAGAATTTCACATACACTTTCATACGTTAACATGACTATTTAAATAAAAACATTTCTAATGTTTATAAATAAAAAGGGTCGCATTTTATTGCGACCCTGCCTTTATAATACGAATCCCTAATGTATTAGCCGTTTGTGTCCAGCTCTGATTCGAGTTCGTCAAGCTCATCCAACACAGGTTGAAGAATTGTATCTAACTTCTCTTTGGTGCCATCAGCATATTGGAGATACGCAATGAATTCACCATCGTCCTCAACAAATACAACATCTCCTAATTTTTTATTGTCGCTATACAATGCCAGATTTATTATATCATTCCAGTTTACCTCTGTAGCATCAGCAGCTTTAATATTTATATCTCCCTGAAGTTTAAGATTTTTAACCTGAACAAATCCTTCAATACTATTTAAGCTCTCTCCTGATTTTGAATCATCATCATACTTTACGGTTATACTTGTGGCCACTAGCACTTCTGTATTGCGAAGGAACGAAATACTGAGTGATGAAGACTTGGCCCCACTGTCATCAAAAGCAATATCAAGCGTAAATTCATCAATGGATAAGGTAATATCAACCGTCAATGGAAATCCCAGTTCATCCCACGCGGATTCAAGATGCAGAGAAACTACCTTAACATCATTTACAAACAAGAATGCAGTAAGCAATTCAGGTTGATAGGAATATTCATCCCATTCTTCATCATACACTTCTACCTCACTGTATTCTGTTAGCTGAAGTGCGGCATTGTTGGTTGTCGAGCCTTCCGTTGGAAAAAGAATCTCTATTATTTCTGAGTCTCCTGTTTTTTCGAAAGCCCCTGCTTCCCCGAGTTCTGGATTCCATTCATAAACTCCTTGGTTAGCTTGAAAGTCGAAGGCCTCATCATTTGCGGTACGTCCGCCAACGGCTTTGTTGGCTGCGAAAATCGTTTTAAAATCACGACCTTTTTTCTGGAAGAAATTCTTAATCCTTTTCTTATCGGTTCCACCCATGCGACCAAAAGGATCATCGGTTTCAGTCAAGTCAATTAAATCACGAACGGCTTGCAAACCTGTAGCATCTGTCAGGCCTTGAAGATCGTCAACAGCATCGGCATTGAATTGCGTAATGGAGTTTTTAGCTTCATCTTTTGAAAGTTGGTTGGCATTTTTGTCATCGTCATTACAAGATGTAAGACTAATAAGAAGTGACAACGCAGCAACGGAATAGAATTTTTGATGGTAATTCATGACGCGTAGTTTTTTTGATGTTAACAGTTAAGAATTGAAGTGTAAAGATATTGGAATTGTACTGACAAACCTAAGTTCAGATTATTCAAATGATACCACTAATCGATCATTTATAACCGACATGGTTAAGTAAATAATAATTCTTAATTTTGAATCACCATTTTTTAAACTTGATTTTAATATATGAAGAACGTATTTCTGGCCACTTTATTACTTTTTATTTTCTCATCCTGTATTGTTACTAAGAAAAAATACGATGATCTATTGGCTCAGAAGGTAAGAACAGAAGCCGATCTGGCTGATCGCTCTGCTGCTTTAGACAAAGCTAATAGAGATCTGAAAGACCTGGATTCACTTTTTGCTAAACTAAAAGCAGACACAACAGATTTAGGAAACGATGTACGCTCAACAAGTGCAAGGCTGGCTACATTAGAAAAGGATCACGAACAAATTAGTGGATATTATAAAAATCTGCTCAATAGCAGTGGTAAACAAAACAGGGATATTGCCATGCAGCAGGAACAACTTCTCGCTATTCAACAAAATCTCGAGCACACAAAAAAATTAAATGATTCGTTGAGTATAAGCTTAGCGGAGCGTGAAAAGAAAGTGCGGGAGCTTGAACAGGTAATGGCCAGCAAAGACAAAGCCGTTCAAGACTTGAAAAATAAAATCAGCAATGCACTGCTCAACTTTAAAGAGAACGACATAACGGTTAAGGTAAAGAATGGAAAAGTATATGTTTCGCTTGCCGAACAATTGCTGTTTGGTTCTGGAAGTATTACGGTCGACAGCAAAGGTGTTACCGCTCTTCAACAATTAGCTAAAGCCATTAAAGATCAACGCGACATTAACATCATGGTAGAAGGACATACTGATAATGTACCGATCTCTAAGAAATCACAATACATGAATGATAATTGGGATCTCAGTGTAATGCGTGCAACCTCCATCACAAAGATTTTAACCAAAGCAGGAGTATCGGATAAACAGATTACAGCATCCGGTCGAGGTGAATCCATGCCATTGGCGGCAAACGATACGGCTCAGAACAAACAGAAAAATCGTAGAACGGAAATTATCATCACTCCGAATCTGGATGAGTTGTTTAGGATTTTGGAATCGAATTAGGAGAGGATTTGTGATTTGTGATTTTAGATTTATGATTTTGAACGGTGCAGTCTTTGAATCTTGATCAGCAGTTTTGAGACTTGAACCGATTTAACAAATCGTAATTCGTAAATCTAAAATCTTAAATTATTAAAGTAACTCTAAACTTATAACTCATTATGTGGCGCATCATTTCCTTTCTAATTCTTATTGTCGATATTATTATTGTTATCGAAATTCTTCAAAGCAAAAAGGATACAGAAAAGAAAGTTCTTTGGATTGTGGTGGTTTTTTTTCTGCCCGTTCTTGGCCCGATTTTGTATTATCTTATTGGGAGGAAGTAGTGTGGTGGATTTATGATGAGTGATTAGCGACTTGTGATGTTTGACTTGGCACTGTAAGAAGTGAGTACAATAAATCTAAAATCACGAATCACTAGTCTTACATCACAAATCAATTTGAGTGTTGTATCACAAATCATTTTACCTTTGCCTTGCGAATAATCTTGGCAAACAGACCAGGTAAAAAACGATGCAAGTAAGCAGCAGTAACTTCTTTCCATCCTCCTACATAAATTTCACGGCTCTGATTTATAATGGCTTTTACAATCTTCTGCGCTACAAACGCTGGCGTGAGTCCATGTTCATGTGTTTCGTCCTTTTTGCCTTGTGAAGAGCCATCGCCTTTTAATGCAGTGACACTAATGTTGGTGTTGGTCCACCCCGGACAAATCATAGTAACATAAATTTCAGGGCTCTCTTTCCACATCTCTGCGCGAAGGGAATTGAAAAAGCCTTGAAGGGCATGTTTGGCTGCTGCGTATGCTGTGCGATAAGGTGTTCCTATAATGCCTGAGATACTACCGATCGTTACAAAGTGTCCTTTCTTGCGCTGAAGGAAGTGAGGTATTAAGGCTTTTGTTAAGGCAATGGTACCAAAGAAGTCCACTTCAAAAATCTTGCGATCAACATCCAGCGTAGTATCTTTTGCTAAGGATCGCTGACCGATCCCTCCATTATTGATTAGAACATCAACATGACCAAATATCTGAATAGCTGCTTCAGCAGAAAGTTGAAGAGTGCTGGCTTGTGAAAGGTCAAGAGATAATATTCGGATGTTGGGTTGTGCTGATGCAATGCAATTTCCTTTTACGCGTTCGAGTTCTTCTTTTCTGCGCGAAGAGAGAATGAGCTTTGCACCCTTTTGTGCAAGCGCGTATGTTAAAGCTTCACCGATGCCGGAGGATGCTCCTGTAATCCAGATTACCTTATTCTGAAGTGTTGACATAGTGCGTGTTATTCGAATATTATTTTTGGTAGACTACAAAATCAAAATCAAATATATGGCGTTCGTCTTTGGTGTGGTGAACTCTCGATATTTCTTTCCACTTCTTTTTATTGAAGTCGGGGAAATAGGTATCTCCCTCTAGTGTAGTGTTAATTTCTGTTAGATAGAGTTTGTCAGCCAACTCAAAACCCAGATGGTAAATTTCCGCACCACCAATTATAAAAGTCTCTGTCTCACCATTGTTCCTGCTAATGCTCAAGCCTTTCTCGAGATCATTTACCACAATGCAACCAGGAGCCTGAAAGTGAGGCTGGCGTGTAATCACAATATTGGTTCGGTTTGGAAGTGGCCTGAATTTTTCAGGAATGGAATCGTAATTTCTCCTGCCCATAATAGTATGATGCCCTTTCGTAGTTTGCATGAAGTACTTCATGTCATCTGGCAAGTGCCAGGGCAGGTCGTTGTTTTTTCCGATTACGTTGTTTAGGGTACGGGCGGCAATGAGGGAGATAATCATTCAATGAAGTCAATTTTTCAATGTGCAAATGTGCAAATAAATTTCAGCTTTTGGAGCGTTTAGTACTTAGTAGCTAGAATTTAGTATTTAGTAGTTAGAATTTAGAATGGTTTGTGCTAAACATTGAGAATCTTCATTCCGTGAAGACAAGCAATGAACAACCAACAACGAACAACAATTCCAGATTTACCATTAACGATTAACCAATAACGGATAACGAACAACTAAATCTTATTCCCTCTAAAAAACTCCTTAATATCCATTCTTCTTTTCCCTTCCGGTTGTAATTCATCAATTGAAATCCAACCATCAGAAGTCCTGACCGATAGGTAATTTTTATTGTCTGTGTTAAGACTACCAATTTCTTTTTGTCCTGCACCATCAGTTGATATGGATACCCTATGAATCTTATAGGTCTTGCCATTTAATTCACACCATGCGGTTGGGTACGGATTTAATCCACGAACAAAATTCCGGATTTGTTCACTCGATTGATTCCAATTAATCTGACAGGTCTCTTTGAAAATTTTAGGAGCGTGTTTTATTTCTGCACTCTCTGTTTGAGGTATGGAAGGATAATTACCTTGTTCGATTGACTGCACTGTTTTTAAAACAAGTTGTGCACCTTTTACCATCAGCCGTTCGTAGAGTTCACCAACCGTATCATTTTCATGAATCGTTTCTTTCTCCTGAAAGATGATGCTACCGGTATCAATTTCATGTTTTAGAAAAAACGTAGTAGCACCTGTTTCTTTCTCACCGTTTATGATGGCCCAGTTAATCGGTGCTGCTCCACGATATTGAGGAAGGAGTGAGGCGTGAAGATTGAAAGTGCCCAATACTGGCATCGCCCAAACTAATTCGGGCAACATGCGGAAGGCCACCACTACCTGCAGGTTTGCATTATAGCTTTTAAGTTCTTCTAAAAATTCAGGTGACTTTAATTTCTCTGGTTGAAGCACGGGAATATTGTGTTTCAATGCAGACTCCTTTACTGGCGAATAGGTAATTTTTTGTCCGCGGCCCTGCGGTTTATCAGGCGCAGTAATGACGGCCACTACATTGAATTTATGTTCAACTAATATTTCTAAGCTGGGCACAGCAAATTCGGGCGTGCCCATAAAGATGATTCTAAGTGTTTCCATTTTTCGAGGGCAAATATGATGAAAAGGGAAATATTGTTGGTCAATATTTTGATATATCGTATTGTGATGTATATTTGTTCTATGTATTCAAAAGAGCTATTAAAAGGCACTATTTCTGCCATAATATTGAAATTATTATCGGAAAAGGAGAAGATGTATGGATATGAGATCTGTATGGTGGTGAAGGAATTGTCGGACGGGAAAATCTTGTTGAAGGATGGATCATTATATCCGGCTTTGCAAAAAATGACCAGTGATGGATTGCTTTCTTTCAAAGAAGAGACCGTTGGTGGCAGAGTGCGTAAGTACTACTACATAACCAAGCAAGGACAGAAACAAAAGGCGGCTTATGTAGAAGAGTTAAAAGATTTTATCTCTACGATGAATAAAGTTGTATTCCCGGAATTTAAAACATATGAGACTTTCATCTGAGCAAGTTGCCATTATCCGGAGAAAAGTTGATAAAAGTAAAATCAACATAGAATCACTACGCGATGATGTATTGGATCATCTATGTTGTGTTGTCGATATAAAGATGGATCGGGGAAAGGATTTTGATGTGGCGGTCAGAGAAGCGCTGCATGAATTAGCTCCTGACGGCTTGGATGAAATTCAACGTGAAACTATTTTCTTATTAAACTCAACTAAAATAATTCTTATGAAAAAGTTAATGTACCTCATTGGTTTACTTTCAGCAATTGGTCTGAGTCTTGGCTGGACGTTCAAAATTCTACATTGGCCTGGGGGCGATGAATTAATCATTTACGGTGCCTTGGGGTTTTCACTATTGTTCTTGCCCATGATAACGGTTAACTATTTTAAACTTAATATCAACTCTGCAATTACTGAAAGACTTCGATTTATTGTGGGGATACTAAGTGCTCTCGTTATTTCTTTAGCATTTACGTTTAAGTTTATGCATTTACAAGGTGCCGATATGCTCCTTATAGCAGGCACATTAATTTTTAGCTTCGGCTATCTGCCATTCCTTTTCTTTAGCATGTATAAAAAATCAGTATCCTAAAGATGAAATTGAAACTGCCTCCGTTAATCAAAACCATGTGAGGAAGTTTTATTATTAATCTCTCAATTCTTTCCGCATATATTTTTTACAAATCGGGCAATCCGTCCAACGGTGTCCACGCGCAGGACAAAATTTTCTGCCGAAATAAATAATTTGAAGATGTGCTTTATTCCATTTCTCAATTGGAATTAATCGTTTGAGATCTTTTTCGGTTTGGTCTACATTTTTTCCCGTAGTTAATCCCCAGCGATACGCAAGGCGATGAATGTGAGTATCCACAGGAAAAGCCGGAACACCAAACCATTGTGTCATTACTACCGAAGCTGTTTTATGACCAACCGAAGGAAGTTCTTCCAACGCTTCAAAGGTATTGGGCACTTCACCGTTATATTTCTCGATCAATATTTTTGATAAGCCATAAATACCTTTCGATTTCATGGGCGATAATCCACAGGGTTTTATGATCTCGCGAATTTCTTCAACGCTCAATTTCACCATGTCGTATGGATTGTCTGCTTGTTTAAAAAGTATTGGAGTGATTTTATTTACACGCTCATCAGTACATTGAGCAGAAAGCAAAACAGAAATCAGTAAGGTATAAGCATCCTTATGATGCAGCGGGACTTCTGGATTAGGAAAGTAGTTTTCGAGGATAGAAACAATATCGGCTACTTTTTCGGATTTAGTCATCTTAGTTCAAAGTCAAATTCAATGTTTGAGGTTTGAAGTTTTGCAGTATCCAACCTCAGGCATCAAACTTCAAATCCTTAACGTTCAAGGATACAACAAATACTTATTTCGCATCTCATTATACGTTGTCAAATCTTTTTTCCAGCTCTCCCGAATTTGTTCTTCGGTAAGTCCATCTTTGATTTGTTGCTTTAATGTGGTGTTGCCTGCCAGAATATCAAAATACGGTAGAAAGAATTTTTCCTTATCGGGATAGGCTTTGTACATCTCAAACAAATATCTCAAATCGATTTTTCGTTCCATCGGAGCATTTCGTAAATCAATGCCATAACAAAGTTTGTTTTCATGCGGTGGATTGACTGCAACACCTTTGATGGTTTGGGGCGTAAATTCAAACGGCATGTTTTTTAATTCAGGATTACCCAATACCTGAAATGGAAAAGGCGTTCCACGCCCGAGGCTTATTACGGTTCCTTCAAAAAGACAAATGAACGGATACATTTTTACAGACTGATTGTTTGGAAGGTTGGGTGATGGCTTAATTGGTAGAACGTAGTCATCGGAGTGATGCCAGTTTTTTAATTTGATAATATCAACATCACATTTTAGTTTGTTTGCCAGCCAACCTTCTCCATTGATCATTTGCGCGAGTTCCGCAACTGTCAATCCATGTGCGATGGGAATGGCATGCATGGCGACAAATGACTGCAACGGTTTTTCATTCATGGGTCCATCTACAAAAGCATTCGGATTTGGCCGATCAAGTATTACGAGCTTCTTTTTAGTTTCAGCACAGGTTTCCATTACATAATGCATGGTACCGATGTACGTGTAGAATCGAGTGCCAACATCCTGAATATCAAAAATCACAACATCAACATTTGAAAATTGTTTGGCCGTTGGTTTTCTGTTTTTTCCATAAAGGGATACAACCGGAATGCCTGTTTTAAAATCGATACTGTCGTTCACCTGTTCGCCATCGGCAGCATTTCCGCGAAAGCCATGTTCAGGCCCGAATATTTTAACAATATTAATACCTCTGCTTTTCAGGGTATCGGCAAGATGGGTTTTTCCTATCAGGGAAGTATGGTTCACGACCAACGCTACTCGTTTGTCTTTTAGTTTAGGAAGCAGAAGATCAAGTTGAGCTGCACCAATCACAGCCTGCTTTTGTGGTACCGCTACTTTCGCAGGGGATGGAGGTGTATTCGATACATGCACACCACTACCGCAGGTAACGAAGGTGAGCACGGTGAGGCAGGCAAAAGAAAATCTTTTCATACGATCAAAAATAGTAATTCAGAATGAGATGTAGTGAAGGTTGGTAATCAGTAATCGTTAATCAGTCACCGATTATCGATTACTGATTACCGATAACCGTATATCTTAGTGGCGTAAAATTATTTATTTAATTTGCTACAAAGTCCCGAAGACAAAAAGAACTCACTAAGTTGCGTAATATCATTATACATAGCCGTTGAACCTTTCGTATTTCATATCCAAAAGAATAAGCCAGGAGCAGAAGCAGGGCTTTGCTTCCACCATTCATAAAATTGCAATAGGTAGTATTGGCATTGGTTTAGGAGCATCTATTGTTTCGTTTTTGATACTAAATGGTTTTCAGGAAACCATCAAAAACAAAATCTACAATTTTAGCGGCCATCTTATCATCACGAAGCACACAGGTAATCAATCATCTGAAGAGGAAGCGATGAATTATTATACCGATGCTTATCGGCATCCTGAAAATTATCCAAACGTAAAGCATCTTCAGGAATTTGCTCACAAGGCAGGACTCGTTAAAGCAGATGATGAAGTATTGGGTGTGGTTGTGAAAGGCATTGGTAAAAGTTTCGATGTAGAGGCTTTCGACAAAAATATCATTGAAGGAAAATTCATATCGTTACCGGATTCTGGGTATGCCAATCAGATCGTGATCAGTAAGGAAATAGCGAATAAACTAAAGGCAAAAGTAAACGACCAGATTGTGGTTCATTTTTTTCAAAACCCACCTCGATCACGAAAGGTATTGGTGACGGGTATCTATGAATCGGATCTTTCGGAATATTTTGACAGTAAAATAATTTTGGGCGACATCCGCTTAATTCAGAAACTAAATGATTGGTCTGATTCATTAGCAGGAGGAGTAGAGGTATTTGTGCGTGATATCAATCGGTTGGATGATGCAGGCTATGCCATTCAGGAAGCAATGGATTACGATTTGAATGTAGAGCGTGTGAGTGATAAGTATAGCCAGGTTTTTGAATGGCTGGATTTAATCAGCAGGCAGGTTAATATTATTCTGGTTATTATTTTGTTGGTGGTGTGCGTCAATATGATTTCCATTGTACTTATTTTAGTGATGGAACGGACTCAAATGATCGGTATGCTAAAAGCCCTGGGTGCGGGAAATAAACTAATACGTTCCATTTTTGTTTACAATGGCATGAACCTGATTTTAAAAGGTCTTGCTTTTGGCAATGCCCTTGGTTTAGGCTTAAGCTATATTCAGGATAAGTTTAAGGTGGTGAAACTCAATCCCCATGATTATTACATGGATGTTGTACCGATTAGCTGGCACTGGGAAATGGTAGCACTGCTTAACCTTTTGGCTTTTCTGGTTATTGTGTTGGTGCTGCTCGTTCCCACCGCTGTCATTTCCCGCATAAACCCGATTAAAGCCATTCGATTCGATTAATTAGAATAAGCGTTTGAACTTCAAATATTTTTATATTTTTGCTTATGTAAGGAGCCCACCTTATCTCACTTTAAATGGTTAAATGTTATGCAATTAAAATTCAAGAACCCGGTTAGGCCAGACCTGACCAACACCATTACCAAAAGAAATCGCAGACTTCAGGCATTCTTTAATGCCAAGAATCTTGATGTGCGATTACATGGCGATGCACAAAATCCACTGATGGTATTGTGCGGCTGCGTAGGTTTATCGGCCTACGTTCACAACTTCGATCTTCGTTTGTTGGACAAACCCAATCAAGGAGAGTTGATGCACATCTTCAAGCTTACTGAGATCATTCAAGGTACGCGCGAAGAACTTGTTGAATGGATGCAAAAGTATCCTCAAATGCCGCTCTACAGAATTCAACATGCTGATAGCAAGTTGTTTCTATGTGGTTTCAACTTCGTTGATCGCGAACAAAAATTAGGTCGTTATCCTGTTTTTGCACGCGAAGATTATCACATCTACAAACAGCGCGAAGCGGCAGAAGATATTCTGGCGATGCTGAAGGAAGATGGATATGAAGTCGAAATCACTGAACCCGATTTGGAGATGGTGAAATCACATGTTGGCGCGATTACCTTTATTGATCCGGAGGAGCAAGAAAGTTATCATCAGCCACGCGACATCTAAAAACAAATGTTGGTTTAAGAAGGATCGCCACTTGGTATATACTTCTTAAACCAACTTTGTATAGTAAGCTGAAGTACTCCGAAAAAGGCTTCTTTAAAAATGCCAGCTGACATTTTTGATTCACCACGCGTGCGATCAGTAAAAATGATAGGCACCTCTGTGAGGTTGAATCCAAATTTCCACGCTAGAAATTTCATTTCGATTTGAAAGGCATATCCTACAAATTTCACCTTGTCAAGGGAAATGGTTTCCAATACCTTTCTTTTATAGCATACAAATCCAGCGGTTGTATCACGTATGGGCATACTTGTAATTA